>NZ_SDPL01000001.1 GCF_004135055.1 Agromyces binzhouensis
CCCGCCCGCCCGCCGCCATGCGCCACGACCGCGGGATGCCGACGCGCTCGTCGTAGATCCGGACGATGCTCCGGGTGCTCGGGAGGGACTGCCGCAGGAGCGCCTCGCGGATGTACTCCTGCTTCCACCTCGGATCGTCCGGCACGTCGAAGACGCTCCGATAGCGGTCGAGGGCGCCGAGCAGGTCAAGCGTGATCATGGTGCGCCGGCACTTCCAGCATCGCGAGCAGTTGGTGCCGTCGACGGACTCGATGCAGACGTCGAGCCGGTCGTACGAATGCGGCACGTGCGTCACGAGCTCGGTCTTCTGCCATCGGTCGAGGTCGGTGACCGCCGGCTGGAGCGTGAGCGACCGATGCGAGAGGAACGGCAGCAGGATCGGATCGGCGAAGGACACGTCGAAGCTGGGTGTGGCCGCGACATCCGCGTAGGGCACCGACGAGGCGTACAGGAAGTGGCGGATGCCGCCCGCGAGCAGGTGCGCGACCGCGGCGTTCCGCATCGTATGGGTCTGCTGGAAGCCCAGCCCCGGCGCCGAGTAGAGGTCGTCGACGTTGGAGTCGACGTCGAACAGCGGCAGCCCCATCGACTCGGCGCCCGACCGGAGGGGCGCGAGTCGCCGACTGGAGAGCCGACGGCCGCGCTCACCCCGGCCGTGCGAGCCGACGTTGTTGTAGAGGAGCTGCGTCACGCGCACCGATGCCGGGACGTCGGCGGCGAAGTGGTGCCGCGCGAGCGTCGCGTACGAGTCGACTCCGCCCGAGTACCCGGTCGCCACCGCCTCCCCCGGCGGCGACGGCGGGATGGCATCGCGGACCGTCACGTCGATCGGCCCGAGCTCGGGGCGGACGCCGCGCAGCACCGTCGGGACGTCGTGCGACAGGTTCCATGCGAGCTCGTCCGTCACCGGTCCCTCGACCACCAGGGTGCGCCGCAGCCGCATCGCCGGCATCAGCAGCGCCAGCAGCGCGGCATCCGCCCTCGGGTTCACGTACCCCGCCGCGGCCTCGGGCACCGAGAACCAGAGACGTTCGACGCCGTCCACGCCCTCGACGCCGACCTCGTAGGTGATCCGACCTTCGCCGGCCCTCACGACCGGCGTTCCGATGACGATCGTCATCCGCGCTAGCTCCCGGCGGCGCCGGCGTCGGTCACGCCCACGTCGGCACGCGAGAAGTTCTGGAACGAGCGCGACGCCGTCGGCCCGCGCTGCCCCTGGTAGCGCGAGGAGTACTCGGCGGAACCGTAGGGTCGCTCGCTCGGCGAGGAGAGCCGGAAGAAGCAGAGCTGGCCGATCTTCATGCCGGGCCAGAGCTTGATGGGCAGGGTCGCGACGTTGCTGAGCTCCAGCGTGACGTGCCCGGTGAAGCCGGGGTCGATGAAGCCGGCCGTCGAATGCGTCAGGAGGCCGAGGCGGCCGAGCGAGCTCTTGCCCTCGAGGCGCGCCGCGACGTCGTCGGGCAGGGTGACCGCCTCGAAGGTCGATGCCAGGACGAACTCGCCCGGGTGGAGCACGAACGCCTCGTCGGGGCGCACGTCGATGAGGTGCGTCAGCTCGGGCTGGTCCTCGGCGGGATCGATGAACGGGTACTTGTGGTTGTCGAACAGCCGGAAGTACCGGTCGAGGCGCACGTCGATCGACGACGGCTGGATCATGGCGGGGTCGTACGGGTCGAGCCGGATGCGCTCGCGGTCGAGCTCGGCCCTGATGTCGCGATCCGAGAGAAGCACGAGGTCAGCCTACCGAGGGGGCACCTGCGCCTTGCTACGATGGTGTCCGCGGCGTCGACGGATGCCGCATGCCGATGTAGTTCAATGGTAGAACTTCTGCTTCCCAAGCAGACAGCGCGGGTTCGATTCCCGTCATCGGCTCTGATCAGGGATTTCTCGGCTCCACGGGCGGCGCTTTTCGATTGCAAACGGCTTTCGTAGTCACTTAATAGTCACAAATTGGCGAACGCCAGCCTCCGTTGGCCGAGCCGGTGGAGTCTGTGGGCACCTAGTCCCATGTCGCCACCCTTGGTCGAACACGACCGCTGGATTAGGCGCAAGTGGGTCGCCAGCTCAAGCTGTCACGCTTCCCGCCGTGCGAGTCGGCGGTATCGCCCCCAAGCGCGTACCGCCGTCGCGTGCTAACCGGTACAGACCAGCTTGTCGATGCCGGCATACTGCAATGGTTGGGGATCCAGGTTGAGTGTGATCAGCCGAGGCGACCCTGCGTACCAGCCGTGGACGATACGGGTCTCGGTCCTCTCCGAGGCGCCGACGTCGCTCGAAGCCAGCCCGAACGTAATCTCTACTCGGTCGCAGTCCTCCGCTGCAGTTACGTTCCATGCCCAGCAGTCCTTTCCATCACTGCATTCCCAGGAATTGGGTTCGACTTCGATGTCGGCGGGCAGGTCGAACGACATGGCGACTGCCGGCGGACGGCCTCCAGCCGAGTCTCCGTCGGTCTCGGTGTTCATCGACGACAGGGCAAACACAACGCCCGACGCGATCACGGTGGCGGCAGTCATCAATGCCACGAGAGTGACCGAGAGGACGTCGCGAGCGCGAGTCTGCTCGTCAGGCCTCGGTGTGCTGGACTCGAAAGCTCCAGCGGCCGTCGGTTGCGCGAGCAATATGAGAAGGAGGATCGGACCGACGAACGGGACCCACACGATGAAGATCCAGGCCCAGTGGTTGCCGCCGTCACGGAGACGTCTCACCGTCACCGCAATTGAGGGCACGATCAGTGCGACCGAGATGAGAAGCGCCGCGACGAGGACTACCCCAAATGCGGGAGTGTCAACGCCGTTGAGAGCGTCAATACCGAGCGCAAGGTACGGAGCGGCGGCGAGCGTGATGCCGAGACAGAACATTGCATAGGCCCACCACCAATACTCGGGTCGACCTGCCCGCCCGGTGAATTTCGCGTAGTTCACCAGGACACTGCGCACGGCCCTTGGGAAGGTCATCGCGCGCGACGGTGGCGCCTCGACATGCAACGTCATGCAGCGAGCGTATTGCAGGCATCGTGCCGGTCAACTTGTCGTTGTGCCCGGCGCGCATGTGGCGACCTTGGACGGGGGCGCGGACGATTTCAGGAGGCTTGCGCACCGCCGCCGAGGGCGTCGAGACGTGACGAGAAGTCGCTGCGGTCGATCTTCACCGGGACATAGAACCGCGAGGTGATGCGGGAGCTGGAGTGTCCGAGTTGCTCGCTGGCCGCCTCGATGTCCTCTGCTGCCTCGAGGTAGGTCGCCACGGCCTTGCGGCAGGACACCGGTGTCATCCACTCGAGTTCGGTGCCGCGCACCGCGTGAGCCCACTGGGTTCGGATGTTCTCGGGCCAGCGAACGGCGCCCCCCGATGCGGGAAAGACGAGCTCGCAGTACGCATCGAGCCGCCGCCTGGTGAGCACATCCAGCGCAAAGTTCGGCAGCTTGAGCCGGCGGGTCGAGGAGTCGGTCTTCGGGCGTTCTTGGATGACCGCTCCCTGACCGGGTGAGCGCACGATGGTGGCCCTGATCGTGAGCGTGCGGTTCTCGAGGTCGACGTCGCTCCATCGGAGCGCCAAGACCTCCCCGATGCGCGCCCCGGTCGCGATCAGCATGTCGCCGATGTCTCCCAGGTCGCGGATGACCAAGCCCCGCGCCGTGTCGCGGCGATCGTGCGCCGCGAGCAACTCTCGGAGCATGTGGATCTGTTCGAGTGTCGGCGCGACGACCTCTTTCCGGCGTCGCCGCGGACCCTTCAGCATGGCGGCCGGGTTGGTCTCGAGGGCGCCAAGGCGCACCGCGAGGGTGAACATGCCATTGAGCACGACGATCAGCATGCGTGCCGCCCCGGGTCCCGAGCCGTCGGCGACGCCGTGGACGAGCCGCTGGAGCCGAGGGACGGTGCATTCATAGAGCCGGAGCCCCGCGCTTGGTTCCAGGTGGCTGCGGATGGTCGACGAGTACCGCGAGATGGTGGCGATCGCCTTCTCTTCACGCTTGATCTCGTCGACCCACTGCTTGGCGAGCGCACCGAGCGTGGACTCCCGCGTCAGGATCTCGTACGTCGGCGTCAGCCTCTCCTTGAGCGCCTTCGTGAGATTGCGCTCCGCCTCCGCGTACGTGCGCCCGGTCCGGATCATCCGTCGACGCTTCCCGTCGGCGTCGCGGAAGTACACGAGGGCGGCCGGGCTGCCGTAGTGAACCAGACGCTGCACCCGGCCCCAGCTCTCCAGATCCAGTGGCGGTCTACCTCGACCCATGTAGCACCTCCGCCGCTCCCGCTTGCTCAAGCCACGCCAGGATGCTTCGCCCGAACAGCTCCGGGTCGCGGTTCCACTCGAGCGTGTGTGGACTGGGTGGGAACTCGACAAGGTCGACCTCACCGAAGGCTGCGGCGGCCGATCGAGTGGTCTCGATCGGGACTGTCGCATCGCCGCGCGAGTGGAAGATGAGCGTTCGAGGCGCCGAAGCGAGGTCAAGGCCGTCGCCAATCGGCTGGTCAATTCCGGCCAGCCGACACACCACCGGTGTGCGGAGAACGGCGGCCGCGGCCGCGATAAGAGGCTTCGGAAGTCGTCGTCGGGTCGCCACCAGTCGGAGCACCTCGAGGAGGTCGAACATCGGAGAGATGAGTACCACGCCGGCAACTTCTGGGCGGCGGTCAGCGGCGTCCAGCACCAGTCGCGCGCCGTACGACCAGCCGACCATGACGACCCGCGTCGCGCCCTGCTGAATTGCATGATCGATCGCTGCGACCACCCGACGAACGTGTTCGACCGCCATCCCCCTGCTTCGCTCGTCGATGTCGGCGCTGGCTTCGAGCGACACGATCGTGGACGGGTAGCCCGCCTCGCGGACAGACTCGACCGATCGAAGCGTCGAGCTGGGTGCAGCGCCCATCCCGTGGACGTGGACGAACCAGACATCGCGCTTCCCCGCAGGGTCCGGCATTACGTCCCAGTGGACGAACGAGACCCCCTCCATCTCACCCGTGTGCGCGATCGCCGAGCGTGCAAGCGGGCTCTCTCGGCCGAAGACATCACCCACGAAGCTCACCTCCGCGGCCCCATCGAGGTCGCAGCGCTCGACGCGGCGCTCGACGGTAGACGTGTCCACCCGCACGACCTCCTGAACGCGAAAGAGTCGGCGCCCGAGTTGCAGGCCGAAGGTGCGAGGCTCCACCGTGGCCTCCATTCGAGGGAGCACTACGGTCCCTGCATCCGCACGAAATTCAGCGCGCATCGGCCGCCGCCGACCGAGCACGGCGTATCGCGCAACGGCAGCGCCCGCGATTGCCACCACGGATGCGCCGCCTGCCGCAATGGCTCCGATCGTGGCCAGCCGGCTCATCGTGCCGCCATCTGGAAGAGGTCATCAGGGATGGCGATGTGATCGTGAGCGAGGCGAAGGCGCCGCGCCTCGTCTTCGCTCAGTTGGAGTTCTCCCCCGGACCTGAACCGAGCGTCCTCGATCTCCACGACCATCCGATGCAACTGCATCTCATGGTCATCGTTGCTGAGCGCGCTCGGAAGCGCCGAGCCCGAGACGGTTCGCGCCCACAACGGCTCGAGCTCCCCGATCAGCGCGGCAGTGTGCCGGCCACGCCAGTATCGAACCACGAAGCGCGCCGCTGCGGGGATCGCGAGTCCGGTGCAGAGTAGCGCCATCACGACGAAGAACATCGGGCTGTAGAGACTCTGCAGGAATCGGAGGGCGTCCCACCATCCCATGAGATTCGACAGGTTCATTCCGATCACGTCGATGACCAGGGCGATGCCGACGACGCAGCCGACTGCGAACATCGTGAACCCGATCGAGCTCGCTCGAGTAGTGAGCCTCGAGCGATTCTGAAGGATCACGACGCCGGTGTATCCCAGCACGAGACCGAGATAGACGAATTGAACGGAGTTGTAGACAGCCGCCGGCCACTGGCCGCCGAAGTCGATCATGAACCGCGTCGACGAGTGCCGCATGTCGATGAAGGCGAACGCCACCACCATCACGCATCCTGCAGCGACGAGCAGCCAGACCGGCCATCTGCCCTTGCGATCCTGCACGCCACGGACGGAGACGATGGCAGCGGCCGAGAGGAAGTACGTGCCCGTGATGAGTGCGCCATCCGAGATGAAGGTCGTGAGGTTGCGTTCCCCGAGCATGTGGTCGACGGCGAGGTACACCTCATCGATGTTGAGGAACATCGCGAGCGTGATGAGGGCGGACGCGTACAGGATCCTCTGGCTCCGGCGGTGGCGCACGGTGATGAACTGCACGACGGTCAGCAGCGCCATGAGGCTGGTCACGGCTACCTGAGTCATCCGAAATGCTCCTCGAGCGGATGCCGGCGGGGCCGACGAATCGCGGCTGCGAGACGATCGGCGAGGCGCTCTGCCTCGACCTCCGTCTCGTCTTCAAATGCGACTCGACCGAAGATCGCGTCGCCACGCTCCAGGCGGATGTCGGGTACGAACCGGGCGAGTTGGCCGGCGCTGCCCGGCGACGATTCGTCGTGGCGGAGAAGGACATGGCTGAGCTCGTGAAGCACGCACTGCAACCGGTGCAGTGGCGAGGTCTCCGGCACGTAGAAGATGTGGTGCATCCCCTGGCGCCTCACGACGAGGCCGCACGTGGAAGTCCCCCGCAGTGTTTCGAGCGGAGTGATGTTGACCTTCGTGCCGCGCTCGCGTTCGACATACGCGACGATCGCATCGAGCGAGCAGTCGTCCTCGAATGGAAGTGCCGAGAAGCTGGCATCGGCTCGTGTGACCGCACCCGAGAGTTGTACTCGCTCGTCTGCGGTGACGACGTCACCCTGACTGCGAACCAACTCGACCGGCGAACGGAAATGTAGGGCTCCCCTGTCCCGCCGGCGCATGCTCAACGTTCCTCGTGCCGAAGACTCGAGGTGATCGCCCGGAGGGTCTCGGGCGTGATGTCGTCGCTGCCTCGGGCGGCGAGCCCTTCGACCTTGCTCTCGTGCAGCGCACGGAGGAAGTCGAGCTGCGCCTCGATCCGAACGACCTCGGGGTCGCCTACGGCGCCAGTGAGGTAGACGCCATCGATGCCGAGCACGTCGGCGATGGCTTCGAGCGATCGACGGCCGGGAGCGCGCATGGCACTCCCCTCGAGCAGCTCGGCCCACTCTTCCTGGTTGAACCGGACTCCGCGCTCGAGCAGCAGCGGCGCGATCTCCTTGTAGCCGTGCGCAGAGCCGCGACCCCGTGCAAGCACCGACACCAGGAGCGCGATGCGCCGGCCGACCTCGCTGGGATCCGGTTCATGCGAGCCGTCAGCGTCGTCGAATGTGAGCTGCCCGGATGGCGCGCGGGACTCGGCCGCGAGACGAGCCGCCGCACGGTCGACCAAAGCTGCTGGATCGACGTCGAGTGCCATCGCGACGTCGTAGAGGACGGGCACGGGCATGTCTCGGTGGTTGTTCAGGTACCGCAGAAGCGTCCCGTGGAAGATGCCTGCCCTTTCGGCGAGCTGCTTGACCGTGACGTTGCGCATGCTGCGTTCGGCGCGAAGCTCAGTCATCAGACAGCGATTGAACTCTGTGCCCGAAGTCTCCATACGGATCACTTTATGCGTCCGTTTGGGTGGTTTGTGAGCCATTGTGAGACCAAATTCGCTTGCGCTACCCGTTTGGGAACCGTACGCTACCCATATGGGAAGCAGTGAGATTCGGACGAACGTAGCTGAACGCGTGAGGTCGGCGCTGAAGACGCAGGGGCGAAGCCAGCTCTCGCTATCGCTCGAGATCGGCATTCCGAATACGACCCTCGGCCGGAAGCTGGCCGGCCACATCGACTTCACCGTGTCAGAGGTGTTCGCGATCGCCAGAGCGTTGAGCGTACCGGCCTCGGATCTGCTCCCGGACACCCTGCCGAGGAATGGGGAGCAGCGATGAGCGACAAGGTCACGTTGAAGCGACTGCTGGACAACGCGCGCAGGTCGCTGTCAGGGGCGGACGAAGCACTTGAGCGCTTCGTAGAAGACCACCGTGTCGGTGAAGTCCTGGACTCCACGCGCGCCGCTGAGTACTGCGGACTCGCGAAGGGCACCCTCTACAACCTCGCCTCGAGGCGCGAGGGGCCGGTGCAGCACAAGCACGGCCGCAAGACGGTGTACTACCCCGTCGATCTCGACGTCTACCTGTTCTCTCGGGTTCAGCCCATCCTCTCCGACGCAGCGTGACGCTGCGTCGACATCTGACTACCACCAAAGAAAGGACCCCCCGTTGCAGCGGGGGGCCGGGATTCCGTTTCGCCGGGAAGCAAGAGGAGGAATCAGTCCATGTTCAAGATTATCAGTGGGGCGCACCGCGCCGCCGTCGACGCCAGCGCGGCGTCCACGGGTAGGCCTGCCACGCCGTTCAAGCGCTCGGAGGTCGAGCGACTCGGGGCATTCGCCGAACGAATCCGCGAGACGACCCACGGCCTCTGGTGTGGGTCTGCCTCCCCCTCCACCCCAGCGACGGACTGCACCTCCCTCGCGTGCGCATGGGTGGCGTGGGATATCGCCCGCGACGTCCATGACGAGCTGCGCAGCTCAGGGCTCAGCGCATGACCGCCACTCAGCCCGCGATGCCGCTGAACCGGACCGATGAGGTGAATCCGGTGATCTGGGCCGATGTCGAGGCGATCGTGCTTCCGCACGATCGTTCGAGGAAGGAGCCGGACCCGACGGTCGTCGATCGCCTCACTCGCTCGCTCGCGGATGTCGGGCTGCTCATGCCGATCGGCGTGACGCCGCGCAACGTCCTCATCTTCGGAAGCACTCGCCTGGCTGCCGCGAAGAAGCTCGGTTGGCAGCAGATCGAAGCTCGTGAGTTCGAATCGGCCGACGACCCTGAGGTGCGACGACTGATGGAGTGGGAAGAGAACGACGCCCGTCAGGATCTGTCACTCGAGGAACAGCTCGCGTTCAAGCGCGATGTGCTCGATCCGATTCTGACCGCGCGAGCGAAGGCAGCGCAGCAGGCCGGCGCGGCGAGTACGAACCATCGGCGATGGGGCTCGCCCGTCGGCGGTGGAAACTTGCCACCCGCGAACGACGCGGTCATCTCAGCGGCGGCACTCGTCGCGCGCGCTGATGCCGTATTGGAGCGACCTGCAGCGGCGACGCTGCAGGCATCTGGCAAGTCCCGCGACCTGATGAGTCACTACCTTGGCGTCTCCGGGCGGACGATGGAGAAATTCGAGCGCCTCGCGGAGTGGTCGGAGGATCCGTCTCTTCCCGAGCCGATTCGTCAGGAAGCGAGTAGGGCTCGAGACCGAGCAAACACCCTGGGCAAGGTCGACGGCGAGTACAAGCGCGTGCGGGCACTCGTAGAACCTCCCATCGTCGCTGAGCCGCCCGCTGCGGTGATCGCCGAGACCCAGCTAACACGGGGGTTCAGCACCTTCGAGCGCTTGCTCGAGGATCACCCGCCTGCCGAGATTGCCGCACAGCTGTCGGAAGGCAGCTGGCGTGGCCTTGCCTCGGTCCTGCGGCGGGCGATGGAGTGGGGGCGAGATGCTCAAGCCTCCCGAACCACTGCTGGGGAGGTGAGCTGAGATGCAGCGGTGGTCCGGGAACCAATTGAAGGCGGTCGTCATGGCCGCGACCTCAGTCGGGCGTGACTTCTGGTCATCGGCCGATTGTGCTGAGCTGGTCGACCAAGTCGATCAGTATCTCTCCGGCCAGATCTCGCGTTCGGTTCGAGCGAAGCTTGGATACGCGATCGAGCGTGACGAGGTGACGAACACCGTCCTTGTGCGCCTTGCGGAAACAAGCACCGGGCAAGCGCTCGCGTCAGGCATGCTCAGCTCGCGAGACCCGTGGGCATACCTGGCCAAGTGCGCCGGCATCTGGGCGATCGGGCAGGCCGGCCACCGGGTAGGTGAGCTCGACGCACTGGTTCATCTGCCGGGCGTTGCCACCTCCGCCGCAGATGCCGGCATCGATCCTGCGCATGGGCTGACGCCACTTCCGGTCGTCATCGAGAAGACGGCGACGACCGTCGAGGCGTTCGTCGACGATGCGGCCGAGCGGTCGTATCGAGCCGCCGTCAGGTGGTTCGCCGAGAACCCCCCGACGCATCAGGGCCACGGACACGCTGAGGCGCGCCGCGCCCCTGAGTTCGCGCGGATGGGTTTCGCGCCTGATGAGGTCGCCGCGCTCGCTCGCGTCACATGGGGTGGCCGGCCGAACATGCACGTCACAAGCCTCTTTCGCGCCTTCCTCCTTGATGACGCCTTCGATCCGCATGCCTCCCGGCCACACCGCTTGGCCCTGATGAACATGCGCGCCGCTCTCGCCCGAGCAGGCGTCCAGGTGGATCAGGGCCGTGCGGCCTGATGCAAGCAAAGTCTGAATCGAGAGGGATCACGACATGAGACGGGAAACCGAGTTCGTGCGCCCGGAACTCGCCTTCGAGCGCGACTTCCTCCAGGTGCGCAATTGGTGGGTGCGGGATAAGCGGATTGTCGGGAACGCCTCGTCGATCTTCTTCTATCTCCTCTCGCACCGGTCCGACTTCCGGGTGACCCAGTCGAAGGTGATGCGCGAACTCGGCCTCGGCAAGGATGCGTACCTCGCCGCGCGGCGGAAGCTCGAGGCAGCCGGCTACCTCGAGGTCGTGGTGCACCGGTATGCCCCGGGCGAGGTTGATGAGCTCGGAGCGCCGATCGGCGGTCAGAAATGGACGGAGCTCATCGTCTGCGACCCAGAGGCACCGGCCGAGCTGCTCCCCTTCGAGCGTCACCGATCGACCGATGCCGACGCTCCCGAGATGAAGGTTGGAGCCTCGGCGGATATTCCGCCAAGGGCCCCATCTGGCATGGGAGAGTCGCTCCCTCAGCCCTCGGCGGAAAAGCCGCGTTGGCCTTCGCCGGGCTTAGTACCGGCGGGTGCGGCCAGCGAAAGTCCACGTGATCACTGTTCGAAGCCCTCGGCGGAAGACCCGTCGCCGGATCATCCGCCGCTTAAACAAGACCAAGCCCAAGAACACTCTTCGTCGTCTCTCGCATTCACGACCATCGCCGGTCGTGAACATCGTGCGACGGCCACGCCGGACGACGACGAATCTGTAGCCGAGTCCGACTCGGCGCTCGCGGAGCGGCTCGCTGCGCTTGACTCACGGCTCCGCCTCGGCGAACTTCTCGATCGCCTGGCCCAACATCATCCCGAGGTGGCAATCGGCGTCATCGATCTGTCCCGCGCGGCCGATGACATCCTTGGCGCCGCTCCCCGACGCGTCGGAAATCCCGTCGCGTACGTTGCCTCGTCTCTCGCCGCCGAGCCCTGGCGTTGGGTCCGCACCGAAGATCTCGATCGGATTGGATCCGCGCCAGCGAAGTCGGCATCGCAGCCGGAGCGGACACCGCGAAGGCCACCGACTGGCGCCGAATGCGCCGCAGCCGGGCATCGCTGGATCGGCGAGTTCGACGAGTCCTGCGCCTGGTGCGGGTCTGAACGACCGCACTGGCGGGATGACCGCGACGCGGCACTCGCGGTCACCGCACCGTCACGATCGAGGGGATGACGCGATGAGCGCGAAGAACGTGAAGCGTACGTGGGGCAGCGTGATGTCGCTCGTGCTGCCGCTCGTCGTCGTCGGCGCCTCCGCCATGGCGATCAGCTACGCGACACTCATCGATGTCGCGCGCGTCAATGGAATGCCCTTGCCGGAGCTGTTCCCGATCCTCATCGACGTGGGCACCGTCGCTTGCATGGTCGCCGCGGCGCAATTCCGAACGCTCGGCATCAACGGTCGCTGGCTCGCGTATGCGACGTTCTTCGCCCTGTCGGCGATCTCGGTGTTCGCGAACGCGACGCATGCGCTCGGCGCCGCTGACCTGTCGTCGACGACGCTCGGTGTCGCGATCATGCTCGCAGCGACGCCGCCGGCCGCGCTCGTCGCGATCACCCATCTCGTCATGAAGCTCGTCCCCGACATCAAAGAACGGGAACGGATCGCAGCAGCGAGCGCGACACGCGACGGCGCTCGTCATGACGCGGCCTGGAGAGCGTCGCGGCGCGACACACGCGTCCGCGACAACCCGACGACCAGCCGGCCGGACGCGACTCCCACCACGACGCAGTCTGTCGCAGTCAGTTCGGCCGCCACAGCCGTCGATGACGCCGTCGCGGGCGCCTCAGCGAGCGACGCCGTGATGCGTCACACACAGGCCGCGACGCGAGCCCGGTCCCCGCAGATGTCGAAGGGATCGTGGCGCGTCGATGCGCGAATACGCGAGGCGCTTGAGCAGGGCATGACGCCGTCAGGGCGCGAAGTCGCCGACTGGCTCGGCGGTAAGTCGACTCGCACCGGACAGCGGTACCTCGCCGCCTACCTTGAGCGCGAGAACGCGGCCTGAGCGGCGCCGCACCATTCTTGCCCGCGTGCTGCCTACTGCGCGAGCGGCGGGATCGGTGAGGCGTGTACGACGACGAGCTTGGGCCAGGCGACCACAACACGAGTGAGCCCGACCCTGTCGCGCCTCTCTCCGAAGGCGGCGGGCTGAATCCACCGATCGACTGGTGGATGCTCAGCGAGTCAGAGCGGCGCGCCCAACTGAACCGTGCGTGGTCGTTCACCCAGCGATTGGTGCGGTCCTACCGGCTCCCTGGCGAGATCGTGCCGCCGTGTTGGTTCCGGCACGACGAGATGGTCCAAGAACTCCTCGCACTCATGCAGTTCCGCAATGAGCAGCAGTTCATCCAGCAGCAGTCCCCCGGGGCGGCGCTCGACTTCCACTATCACCTCGGTCTGTGGATCACGAGAATGCGCGGCTGGGTTCTCGAGGCCGGATGCAAGCCGAATGAGCACCTCGAGAAGGCTCACCCCATGTGGGTCGTGCCGGACAGTTCGGCCGCGGTTGCGGTTGAGCGTGATTTCGACGAGCTGCTTCGGCGAATGGCGAATCAGGAGTAGAGAACATGGGCAAGGTCTGGGCATCACTCACCGGGACGCTTCGGGAGCTGTGGTCGACTGGGCGCGGCCGGTTCGTCGTGATTGCGACTGGTGCGCTCACGCTCATGGTGATCGGGGCGATCGTCGCGATGAATGTCGCGATCGCGCCCGCAGCGGCACCGCCCGCTCCGGCGACTCAGTCCCGGCCATCCGAAGAGCTCTTTCCCGATGCATCGGCGGAGACACCGGAGTCGGGCGGTGCCCCGGTCATCAAGGACAACGGACAGGTCGATATCGGCGGCCCGGGGATCGCTGCGAACGTCGACGGCTGGATCGAGCCGGATGCGCCCGAGGCCAAGCCGAGCGCAGAGAGCGGACTCGCGTCGTGGCCATCGGAGGTTCCGCTCGACGAGCTCACAATTCCGAGCTACAACGAGGTGCCCGTTGCTGAATGCGCTGCACCGCAGATTCCCGAAGCACGCGCGATGGCGAATGACATCGTCGCCTACCTGTTCACCTGGGACAGCCGTGTGGCGAGCTTCGACGAGTGGGCAGCACCCGTCGACGGGGAATGGAATCGGCTGTTCGGCTACTACGGCGGCGAAGGGATGAATGGGAAGGGCGACACCGGTCGGCTTGAGGACCGATTCATGTCGATCGGCGCCAGCGAATCCACGTGGACGGGTTGGGCGCGGAACGGCGTCCGAAGCGAGGTTCGCGTGAATCAGGTGGTGACCACGGCACCGAACCGCTCGCTGCTGCAACTCGACTACACGGTAACCATCACCCGGGCCGGCGACGGCCTCGCTGCGGAGTCCGCGGTGGAGACCGTCACGATCGTACTCACGGCCCCGTGCGCCCATGACAACTGGCCGAGCCCCGCGTCGCGATGGGACATGACCGGTCTGCAGTTGTTCGACCTCCGCGGGTGGGGCTCGGAGTAACTCGTGAAGCAGCCATTGCGGGTCGCCGGTGCTCTGCTCGCCCTGGTGGTGCTTGCCGTAGTCGGCCCGATCGCGCTCGTGATCATCCTCCTAGCGAGCGGAGCGCAGGCCGCTTCCTGCGCGCCCCCGCGCCCCGTCGATACCGCGGTCGCGCAGCTCGATGTTGAGCAGACCCAGAACGCGGGGATCCTCATCGGCGCGGCGAAGGCACTCTTCCCCGACGAAGCGACCGGGCAGCGAGCTGCGATCGTGGCGATCGCCACAGCCCTGCAGGAATCGGGACTGCGAAACATCGAGTATGGAGATCGCGACTCGGTCGGTCTCTTCCAGCAGCGGCCATCGATGGGATGGGGAACCCTCGAGCAGATCATGGACCCGCCGTATGCGGCTGGCCGGTTCTACAAGGCACTCGCTGAGGTGCCGGGATGGCAGCAGCTGCCGGTCACCGTGGCGGCGCAGCGCGTGCAGAAATCCGGCTTTCCCGACGCATATGCAAAGTGGGAAAGCACCGCATCAGGCACGGTCGACGCATTGTGGTCTCAGCAAGACCCCATCTCGATCCCCTCTGGGGTCGGTTGGGCTGGCATGGCCGGCTCCGAGGCGGAGGACGCCATTGGGACCGGCGGATGCATTGCATCGGGCGAGCTCGTGCGGCCCTTGCCGGCCGGGTACTCGCTCACCGACGGCTACGGATGGCGCAACCTCGGGATGGGAACGAACCCGTTCCATCGGGGCGTCGACCTCGCAGCCGAATGCGGTACGCCGGTATACGCGATGATGAGTGGCCGCGTCTTATCCACGGGCCCCCTCACAATGCTGATCGAGACGCCCGGCGTGGGCCAGATCGGCTACTTGCATACGGCCCCCACCGATCATCTCGTGCGCATCGGCGACGAAGTGGCGGCTGGTCAGCAGATCTCCGCGGTCGGCAATCAGCCGCCGTCGACCGGTTGTCACCTCGACGTGCGCGTGAATCCGGCCGGTGCAACCGATCCGCGAGTCCTCGCGCTTGTACCCGACCCCGGCGCTGACGGGTGGGTGAACCCCGAGGAGTTCACACGGGCGTTCGGTGTCGACCTCTGCCCTGCGGAGAACTGCGGACGCCCGGAGGAAGCGAGTCGCCTAGTGCGCCGTCCGGTGGATCAGTGTTCCGAGCCGATGAGCGGCTCGGAAGGGGCACAACTCACATGGACGCAAAGACCCTTACGATCGCGGGCGAGATCGACCCCGGGGTGACCCCCTCGAGCTCGTGGCCGATCTTCAGCTGGATCGGGCAGCAGGTCGGCAACTTCCAGACGCTGGGGGTC
This sequence comes from Agromyces binzhouensis, assembly GCF_004135055.1. GTDB lineage: Bacteria > Actinomycetota > Actinomycetes > Actinomycetales > Microbacteriaceae > Agromyces > Agromyces binzhouensis. The sequence continues at coordinate 15,128 of NZ_SDPL01000001.1, forward strand.
GTCGCGATGGTCGCGCTTCTCATCGCCGGCATCTTCACCTGGGTGGCCGGATCGGGAAGCGACAACTCGAGGCAGCAGACCGCGGGCAAGTGGATGGTGTTCCTCTCGGTCATCGGCGCCGTCGTCATCGGCGCGGCACCGGCCATCATCAAGTGGGCATCCGGCCAGAACCCGATCGGCTGATCAGGAGGCGCGACATGGGCTGGCTCGGTGACTGGTTCGGTGACGGGTTTCTCGACCTGCTCCGGGCTGGGATTCTCGGACTCGCGGCATTCGTGGGCGACATCCTCGACGGCATCTTCACAATCGACTCGCGTACGACCGACGGCCGGCCGACCGACGCCGACCTGGACGCGGCGACGAGCGTCGGTAATGTCGTGCTCTACCTCGCCGTGCCGCTGACGATCGCCGCGATGATCTGGCAGATCATGCGCTCGGCCGCCCAAGGGCGAGTTCAGGGCGTGCTGCGCGCCCTCGTCGGCGGGGTGGCGATGGTCGCAGGAACCCGCCTGGTCTTCTGGTACGGCCCCGAGCTGGTGCGTGGCTTCGATGAAACGACGATCGCGCTCCTCGACGCGTTCGAGTCCGGCCCCGGTGGCCTCGGCACGACCCTCATGGAAGGTGTCGGTCTCCGCAAGGTGGGTGACGAGTGGCAGTCGACCGACGGCGGCGAATACGAGCCTCCGGTATGGATGGTGTTCAGCGCCGCTGGCGGCAACCCCCTGGGCATCCCGCTCATCCTGTGGCTGCTGATGGCGGGCGCCGCCCTCGCGCTCATGATGATGCTCGCCTTCCGCAGGTGGGCCATCGTCGCGATGATCGCGCTCGCTCCGCTTGCGCTCATGTTCCTGCCTGCCGAGAAGGCGTCGAGGAACATGATCGGCCTCTGGATGAAGATCTTCATCTCGCTCGTGGCAGCAAAGCCGCTCGCGGCGATCATCCTGTCGCTCTCGGCGAAGATGGTGTCGGTCTCGGCCGGCATGAACCTGGTCATGTTCATCGCGGCGTTCGTCGGACTACTCGTCGCTGCCTTCGCGCCGATGATCGCGATGAAGTTCTTCGGCTTCCTCGGCACTGAGGTCGCCGATGCCTACGCACGGGCGGCAGGCGAGGGCAACCTCAAGAACGGCGCCCAGAGGACCGGCCGGGCCGCGACATCCGTGATCGCAATGGGACGTGGCGGTAGTGGCGGTGGCAGTGCTGGCCGGAGTGCTCCGAAGCCGGTGCCGAATCGCTCGGGCAGTTCCGGTTCGCGCGGTAATCGACCTGGGCCCGTGCCGAACCGTCCGAACGCCGCGCCGTCCGCGAGCTCGGCGCCGCGGCCGAACCCGGGCCCGCCGTCGCGACCGGCGCCCGGGCACTCGAGGCCGAGCCATCAACCGAGACCGGTGCCCAAGCAGTAGTCCCAAGAATCGAGGCTGACCATGACACGAGATGCTCCCACGGGCGTTCCCCGCCTCGCATTCCCAGGTCGCCGTCGCACGGGCGTCCTCGGCAGCTACAGCCCTGCCCAGCTCGCCGTCGCCGGAACCGGGGCCGGGCTCGCCATCCTGAGCATGTTCACCGCGCCGGACCCGGTCCAAGGGCTCACGGCGGCGCTCATTCCCGCGGCGGTGCTGATCGCTGTCGGCCTCTGGTTCGACGAGTACGGCCACCCGCTCCTTTGGACCATTCAGCAGAGAGCGTTGTTCACCATGAGGAAGCTCCTTCGTCAGACCATCTATCGCCGCCCTGCCGGCATCCCGATCGAGGACGCTGGAAAGCTGCAGTTGCCCGGGGCGCTGGGAAGCCTTCGCCTGCTCGAAACGCAGGGCGGAGGAGCGATCGTCGAGGATGCCGCATCCGGAACCGCGGCGGCCGTCGTGGAGGTGACGTCACCCGGCTACGGCCTCCTTGACGACCGCGATCAGGAGGGTCGGGTGGCAGCTTGGGCGCAGCTGCAGTCCGGCCTTGTCAACCACGTCGGGCTCGCTCGCGTACAGGTGCTGAGCACATCTCGTGTCGCGCAGCCGAAGCAGTTGCGCGACTACTACGAGCGCCGCGTCTCCGATTCGGTGTCGAGCTGGGCCCGCGAGCAGTACGAGACTCTGCTCGAGGCTGGCGTGGCGACGACCACCACGCATCGGCAATACCTTGCCGTCGTGCTCGACAAGGCGAGGATCGGCAAGGAGATCCGGGCGCAGGGAGGGGGCAGGGCCGGCCTTGTCTCAGTGATGGCCCGTGAGGTCGCCACGCTCAGGCGCGGCCTTGCGGACTGCTCCGTGACCGTTCGACATTGGCTCGGGTCCCGGCAACTCGCCGCGGTGACGCGCATTGGCTACGACCCCACCACGGGCGACCTGATCGAGGAACGCACCGCCGACCGAGCCGGCGTCGCGCCGGAGTCGGCCGGGCCGATGGCCGGCGAGGAGCACTGGGACCACATCCAAGTGGACGGCGTGCTGCACCGTACCTTCGAGATCACGGAATGGCCGCGCATCCCGACCCTCCCCGACTTTCTGAACGCCGTGAACACGTTGCCGTTCCAGCACGCGATGTCTCTGTACTTCTCTCCAGTCAAGCTCAGGCAGTCGATCTCGCGGATCAAGCGCGAGCGCGGCGCGATCGATTCGAACCGGGAACTGCGGCAGAAGCGGGGCAACTACCGCGAAGACAATGCGTTCGAGAAGCGCGAGCGTGACGCGATCGACCAGCGCGAGGAGGAGCTCACGCAGGGGTTCGGTGACCTCGAGTACATCGGTCTCATCACGGTGACAGCGACGACCCTCGAGGACCTCGACGCTTTCTCGAGCGAACTGCGGACCGCAGTCGAGAGCAAGGGCATGGAGGTTCGTCCTATGTTTGGCCAGCAGCTCGCTGCGTTCAACTCGAGCGGCCTGCCCTTTGCGCTCGCGCCGGCGAAGACGCGCGGCGTGAAGGTGTGGTGATTCGGCATGAAGAGTAAAGCGTTCGCTGGCCGGGTCATCCCGGAGAACGAGACGCGCGACGCCCGGAAGGCGCGCGAGGCGGAAATGCGCGAGCGGGTCAGCGCCACGGCGCCGTCGCGGCCAGGACCGTCAACAAGTACTGAGCCGCGAGCGAAGGCGTGGGGTGATCGAGGACGATCGGCGTGGTGGGGGCCGGCGCGCGTGACCCCCAGTCCGCACCGCGCCAGTTCCCTCGTCGCCTCGTATGCCTACCCGTTCCTCACAGAAGAGGGCCTCGGAACCCGAGGGGTATGGATGGGCAAGCTCGCCGACGTCAGTGGTGGCGGCGACTTCGTGTTCGACCCGTACGAGCTGTACAACGCCGGCCACGTGACCGGCACGTCAATGGTCTGGATCGGTACGGTCGGAACCGGGAAGTCCGCAGGGGCGAAGTCGTTCGCCACGCGGATGGCGACGATGGGTGTCAAAGTCACCGTCGCGTCGGACCCGAAGGGGGAATGGGCGCCCGTCGCCGAGGCCATCGGCGGGAAGGTGATCGCTCTGTCGCCTTCAGGAGACCACCGTCTGAACCCGCTCGATGAGGGTCCACGCGACTCGCGGCTGAGCGACGCAGCCTGGGCGCGGCTCGTGAAGTCGCGACGGCGGCTGCTGCTGTCGTCGATCATCCCGTCGCTGATCGATCGCGACCTCAAGCCGGCCGAGCACACACAGCTCGACATCGCCCTCGACCGCGCCGTCGCCGACAGCGCTGGCGGCGGGGTGGTCACCATCCGCGATGTCTACCGGTGGCTCGTCGACCCCGAACATGGCGCTCCCGCAGAGCCGGCCGCGGATGCCGACGTCGCCCACGGCATGCGTCGACTGGTCGAGGGCGACCTTGCGGGCGTCTTCGACGGCGAGTCCACTGTCACGTTCGACGAGGACGCGCCGATGGTCGTCATGGACACCTCTGGCTTCATGGGCGCATCGGGGACGCTGCTCTCGGTCGCGATGACGGTCGTGGCGGCCTGGGTGGAAGCGGCGGTCATGGACCCCGATGGCGGGCGACGCATCCTCGTCTACGACGAAGGGTGGCGGATGCTGCGCGACGAGCTCATGCTGTTGCGGATGAGCGAGCAGTGGAAACTCGCCCGGCAGTACGGGCTCTGCAACCTGCTGATCATGCACCGCATCACCGACCTCGACATGATCGGGGACCAGGGCTCGGCTGCGCGAGCGCTCGCGCAGGGGCTGCTCTCGGATGCCGAGATTCGCATCGTCTACCGCCAGGAAGCGGACGTGCTCGAGGCCACCAAGGAGGCACTGGGGCTCACGGATCGAGAGATCGACGAGGTTTCGACACTTCCTAGGGGGATGGGTCTATGGAAACTCGGCAAGCGTCCGTTCCTAGTGAGCAACATCCTCACTGAGCAGGAGCTGGAGGTGTTCAAAACCAGCGGTCGCTTCGAGGTCGAGATCCCGGAGGAGATCATCGTCGACCGGGCACCAGTCGCGGAAGCTGTCGTGAGCCAGCACACATGGGAGAATCTGGCGACTACCGCCGGGTGCGACTCGGCGATCCATTCAGTCACAAGGGCAGGCAAGTACTGCACTCGATGCGGTGCGCGAAGGCCGGACGCGGAGGTCGGTTCCGCCGCAGCGTGAACCGGGTGGTGCGCACTGTCGTAGGGCGACTGGAACCGCCGCGTGTCTCGGATCCAGATGCAGCTCGTGTGAACCAGGCTAACTCGTCCTCGCTGGCCCAGCCTAGGATCCGAGGGCGCCCATCGCGATGAAGCCGCTTGTCAGCACTGCAAGCTCTGCAAACATACTCCGAGACGATTGACCACGGGCGACAACGCGACAGGTTCGTGGCGCCAGGCCCGAACCGTGTGTTTGCTCCACGCGAGTCATGAGTGAGCGCCCCTCCGGCGAAGCGCGGGGACACACACGAAACGAGACGTGGTCTTGATTCAAGCGGTCATCTCGGTCCTGAACGACAGTGCAGCTACGCGGCGGACAGCGCTTCACGCACTGGAACGGAGCCGATTCAAGGGGGCTCGCCCACCGTCATTTCGACCTCTTCGCCCGATAGCGTGTTGCTTGATCATAGAGAGCACCGAACCACGCCAAAGGGAGCCCCTACCGATGACGCTTGCTTCCATCGATCAGCGCCACCTCAGTCAGCGGGAGCTCGAGCAAACGCTCTGGGCAGCCGCGAATGCACTGCGCGGCCCGGTCGACCCCGGCGACTTCAAGGCGTACGTGTTCCCGGTCCTCTTCTACAAGTGGATTAGCGACGCATACGACTACCACCACGGTCAGGCCGTCTCCGATCTGGGCGACGAGTGGACGCAGGAGATCGAGGACGAGGACTATCAGACGTTCCTCATTCCTGATGGGACCCACTGGGACGCGACTTACGAGGTGACCAAGAATCCCGGCGCCGCCCTCAACCGTGCACTCGTCGCGATCCAGGAAGCTAACCCCGGCAAGCTCGCTGGCGTGTTCGGTGACGTGAACTGGGCGAATACAGAACGTATCCCTGAGTCGGCGCTGAAGAGTCTCCTAGGCGTGTTCAATCGGCTCACTCTCGACCCGGCTCACGTCTCGGGCGACATGCTCGGCTCCGCATACGAATACCTGCTGCGGGAATTCGCCGAAGCGAGCGGCAGGAAGGCAGGCGAGTTCTTCACGCCCCGCCACGTGGTCCACCTACTCGTCAAGATCCTCGCCCCCGAAGCCGGCGACTCTATCTGCGACCCCGCTTGTGGGTCGGCGGGCATGCTCGTCGAAACAGTCGAAGCCGTCAAACTTCACGGCGGCAACCCCGAGTCGCTCCTCCTGTACGGGCAGGAGCAGAACCTCACGACCGCCGGTATCGCCCGCATGAACCTATACCTGCACGGTCTCGAGGATTTCGAGATCAAGCGTGGAGACACTTTCCGAGAGCCGAAGCTCCTGGACGAAAGCGGGCGGCTTCGAAAGTTCGACGTCGTCATCGCAAACCCGCCGTTTTCCCTCGACAATTGGCCCGCGACGACCTGGGCGCAAGACCCGTTCAAGCGCGCGCTCGGCGGGATCGTCCCGCCCGCAAAGAAGGGCGACTGGGCGTGGATTCAGCACATGCTCTCCACGATGCGCGACGAGACTGGGCGGGTGGGCGTCGTGATGCCGCACGGCGTGCTCTTTAGGTCAGACTCGACGTCTGAACCTGCGATGAGGAAGTACGTGGTAGAGAACGACCTGCTTGACGCAGTCATCGGGTTGCCGAACAACCTCTTCTACTCGACCACCATCCCGGTCTGCCTGCTCATTTTCCGCGCGAAGAAGCCTGTCGAGCGCGAAGACCACGTCCTGTTCATCGATGCCCGCGCGCGATTCAAGCCGGGCAAGAATCAGAACACGATGAGCGACGACGACATTGAGATCATCGACGCCGCCTACAAGACCGGGAACGACACCGACGGCGACAGCGGCCTGAACCTCCAACTCGTGCCCAAGTTCGACATCGAGAAGAACGGCTACGATCTCAACCTTGGTCGGTACGTCCAGGCCGAGACCGAGGCAGAAGCCGACGTCGATGCGGCTCTCGCCGCCCTCCGTGAGGCTCAGGAGCGAATGGACGCCACGCGAGCCGCCCTCGACATCCGACTCAAGGAAGCCGGCTTCTATGCGTGACGGCTGGAAGCAGGCGGTGCTGGCGGAAGTGCTGACCGAGATTCAGCGTCCCGTGCCGGTCTCATCACTCACGGAGGTGCGGTTCGCGGGCGTGCGCTGGTACGCCGAGGGCGTGTACGCCCGCGAGACAGTTCGCGCCGGAGAAGTCAAGACTGCCACCGTCACCGAACTCCGCTCGGGGGATATCACCTACAACCGGATGTGGGCTACAAAGGCGAGCTTTGGACTCGTCGGCGACGACGTCGACGGATGCCACGTCACGAATGACTTCCCAATCTTTGAGGTGAACGAAGCCGAGACGACGGGGCGTTATGTGGAGTTGATATTCCAAACCACACCGTTTCAGGCGGAGGCGGCGGCTCGCGCGACCGGGACTACCGAGCGTCGCCGGCTCAAGCAGCGTGACTTCCTGTCGATCCCGATCGTCCTCCCGAAACTCGCCGAGCAGCGGCGGGCCGTGGATCTAATCACGGCGCTCGACGAAGCGATCGAGGCCGCCGGACAGGAGGCTGAGGCGGCGCACGCGGCTCTTGAAGATGTCCGGGACCTGTTGATCTGGGGACGATCGGAGGTCCGCGTAGCGCTCCGAGAGGTTGCTGCGGTCGTAGGACGATTGGTGAGCCCGATGGAACCTGAGTTCGCATCATTGCCCCATATCGGGACGGACCGAATCGAGTCAGGAACCGGCGTTCTACATGGAGTCATCTCGGCCGCCCAGGACCGGGTCATCAGTGGAAAGTACCTGCATGAGCCGAGGACGGTGATCTACTCAAAAATTCGCCCCAACCTGCGCAAGGTGGCCGTTCCAGACTGGCGCGGTCTTTGCAGCGCGGACGCCTACCCGCTTCTGCCCCTCGGCAGCGATGATGTCGACTACTTGAGTCAACTGCTCATCTCTCGGCCATTCACGGCCGAGGCAGTCTCGCGATCGGGCCGGACGAAGATGCCGAAGATCAATCGCGCGGACCTTATGTCGATCGAGGTGCCGTCACTGGACTCAGCTGAACAGGCGAAGGTTTCAACTACCTTGAGCAGCCTCTCGAACGCTCGCGACGCGGCCCGCGCCACCGCCCAGACCCTTGGTGCGTTGCGTGCGAACCTGCTGACGGTAATTCTGTCGGGCGAGCACGAGATCCCTGCGACGTATGACGCACTGCTCGAGGAGGTCGCGTGACCGGGTATTCCGAGAAGGACACGGTGCAGAACGGGCTCGTGCAGCTGCTTGTAGAGGCGGGCTGGACGTACGTGCCTGGTCACGCGCTTCCTCGCACAAAGCAGGAGGTGTTCGTGCAATCGGACCTGCGGGACGCGATCGAGCGGCTGAATCCTGCCCTCGTGGGCCGCACGGACGCGGTCCTCGCCGCGCTGCGGATCGTCGCGTTGTCGGCGGCATCCGACGGACTCATGGTCGCCAATCAGGCGTTCACGCGGCTGCTGCGCGGCGGTGGGACGGTGCTGATGCCGGACACGAACCATGACGAGCCGTACCGCCTAATCGACTTCGAGCACCCGGAGCGGAACACGCTCATTGTCTCCGACGAGGTGAGCTATCAGGACGCCAGATTCGACGTCGTCCTATGGGTCAACGGCATCCCGGTTGTGGTGGGAGAGACGAAGACGCCAGTGTCGACGTCTGTGACTTGGGTCGATGGTGCGAAGGACATCTACGGGGCGTACGAGGAGAAGTCGCCGGCGTTCTTCACCGCGAATCTGCTCTCGTTCGCCACCGAAGGAAAGGACTTCCGCTACGCGGGCGTGCGGACCCCTCTAGACCACTGGCACCGCTGGGGATCCGGCGACGTGCCCGCCACCATTGAAGGCTGGCCTCGCGTCCAGATGTCAGTCACTGGGCTCCTCACCCCGGTGGTAGTGCTGAACCTCGTCGAACACTACGCCATGTACGAGAAGAAGCACTCCGATGGCGTCGTGCACACGATCAAGCTGCTGCCGCGGTACTTCCAATACGATGCGGTCGAAAAGATCGTCGCCCGCGCCACGACCGAGACTGGCAGCCGCGGACTGGTCTACCACACGCAAGGCTCCGGGAAGACGCTCACGATGTCCTGGGTGGCGACCCGCCTGTACTTCGATCCCCGGATGCATAGGCCGACGATCGTTGCCGTCGCCGACCGGACGCAGCTTGTCACCCAGACGTTTACCCAGTTTGCGTCCGCAGGCGTCCCCGAACCGGTCAAATCGTCAAGCCTGGCGTCGCTCCAGTCCGCGCTGCGCCATGACGAACGGGGCATTATTGCGACAACCGTGCACAAATTCGCTGGCGCTGGTGTTCTCAGCGAACGGGCGAACATCGTTCTGCTCGTCGACGAGGCTCACCGCACTCAGGAGGGCTCGCTCGGCGCCGACATGCGGGCGGCGCTCCCTAACGCGCACCGGTACGGATTCACCGGCACACCCATTGCCGACCTCGACCGGAACACTTACCAGCTGTTCGGCGACGAGCGCGACGACGGGTGGGCACTCGGCACGTATGACTCCGATCGCTCCATTGCCGACGGAACAACCGTGCCGATGCGGGTGATCCCGAGGCCCGTGAAGTTCGACATCGCCAAGGACGAGCTCGACCAGGCGTTCGACGCCCTCGCTGATGAGGAAGAGTTGACTGAGACGCAAAAGGAGGGATTCGCTCGGCGGGTAGCAAACGCACGTGCCATCTTCCACAATCCCGAGAGGATCGCAGCGGTCGCGGCAGACATCGTCGACCACTTCTATAGATCCATCGATCCGCTTGGGATGAAGGCGCAGATCGTCGTGGCTGACCAGGAGCTGTGCATCCTCTATAACGCCGCTCTCCGTAATGCATTAGCAGGGGCGGGCCGAGACGACGAGGTCGCCGTGGTGATCTCCGCGAAGGGCAAAGCCGAGTTCGAGTTCTATAAGCTCACGGAGGCCGAGGAAGAGGTGCTGCTGGACCGATTTCGCGATGAAGCCGACCCGCTGAAGTTCCTCATCGTCACTGCGAAGCTCGGCACGGGCTTCAACGCTCCTATCGAGGGGGTGCTCTACCTCGATAAGCCGTTGAAGCTGCACACACTATTCCAGACGATCACGCGCACCAACCGCCCGTGGAAGAACGCCGAGACCGGGTTCGCCAAGGCGTACGGCACTATCGTCGATTACGTCGGGCTCGGCGACGGATTCGCTCGCGCGATCGCCCCGTCCAATCCTGAGCACGCGCAGCGTCAGATCGACACGGAAGGTCTGCTGGGAACGCTCGGCCAGGCGCTGAAGGAGATGAGACGCCGATTCGTCGGAGTCCCCCGCGACAACTCAATGGGATCGCTGCAGGTCGCGCTGGAGCGTGTCCCGGCTGACACCGAAGACCGGCAGGAGTTTCGGGCCGAGTTCCAACTGGCGCAGGGCCTGTGGGAAACGATATTCCCGGACGCCGCCCTCGATGACTGGTCTGAGGACTACCGCTGGTACGCGCAGGTCTACGCGGCTATCCCCGCGGGGACCGATGATGATGACTTGCTGTGGGAGCGCCTCGGCCCGAAGACACGTGAACTCGTCCACTCGCACATGCGCAACGTTCGTGTTGACGACCGCAACATCGCCGTCGTGATCGCTGACGCTGACACGATCCGCCGCATGTCAGAATCGGGACGCCTGCCACCCGTCCCGACGGAGTACGAGGGGCAATCTGCCCAGGAGATTCTGGACTCGTTGACCGATCGGATTCGACGCCGGCTCGAAGGCGGCGATGACGAGGCAGCGCGGTACTCATCGATAGCAGAACGTCTCGACCAGCTCCGCCAGCGTGTGATCGCGACAGCCGAGGACTCGATCGACTTCCTAACCGCCCTGTTCGAAGTCGCCACCGAACTCACCGACGCGGAAGGCGAGGACGGCGACGGCGTCCTCACCGATCTTCCCGACCCGAACGTCGGCATGCTCACCCGCATCTTCGAGGAGCACAAACCCGAAGGGATGACCGTGCTCGTCAGCCAGGTAGTGGCGGAGGTGGATGTACTGGTCCGCCACGCGGTCCATCCAAACTGGGCGTCAAAGGACGCGTCGAAGAAGGAGATCCGCAGACAGCTGCGCCAACTGTTTCGTAAGTACAGGCTCCCCATTGCGGGCGAGCCGCTCGACTCGGCGTGGGCATACATCCTCAAGCACTACTGAGTTATGGAACGCAGCACGAAGTGTGGCGATGATCGGGGCCGCTCGATTGACCCCTGATCGATATCGCCCTAGGGGCGGTCGTGGCCGCAATGGGTTGGTGGGGTTCGGATAGAAGGAGCTCATTCTTCAACCTCATGCAGAGGACGTTGCCGGGGCGCTGGTGCGCACCACGATCGATTTCGGCGCTGGACGTTCAAGGTTTCACGGCAGCTCATCGAAGGCGCTCCGACGGACACGGCCTCGTTTGTTGATCGATTGGATCGTCAGGTGAGTCAGCAGCTTCAGGTTCCCGTGAGAATGGCGGATCTGCTCAAGTGAGGCGTCCGCTCAGCATCCGAAGCTGCCGTCAAACTCGGCTAGACAGTACGCGCAGATCGCAGCCCCGGCAGGTGCAGATGCCATGGTCAAGCACGCACCTAGTGCCGCAGGCCGGGCAATCCGGCTCTGTGGAGAGGAAGTCGTCCATCCTGCGAGCGTAGGCGTCAGCGGACACGCGCGCTCGTCGCTGTCCACATGATCGGCGGAACACCGCGAGTGGACCGCGCACCTGTGTGTCGAAAGGTTGCGCTTCGCGCGTGCTTGCAAGTATCTCGCTAGCGTTGGGCTGTGACTGACAAGCCCCCACGCGCCCGCCGCGTGGTTCGCGGAACATGGGCCGCCCATGTCAGGAAGATGGCGGCATTCCTCAGGGCGGACCCCCGCTGGACGATCGGCACGGCAATCAGCACGGCAATCGGCGCGGCAGCGCTCGTGGTAGCGATCTCTGTTGCGCTTGCATCATCCAACACTTCTGCCGGCCAGCAGGATGCCATCGACGTCGGCGACAAAGGCCCCCCACCAGTTGCAGCGCCGACGGATGACCCGGGCGCGACTCCCCCATCCGACGACTACGACGGCGGATGGGGCCCGGATCGAGAGGTTTTTACCACCGCAAATCCTGCCGGTTATGTCGCGCTCAACTCCATCACCGACAACCCTGTGCACGGCGACGAGCGCAACTTCGTCCAAGTGCGGCAAGCAGGAGCGCCTAACGAGACCTACTCGGACGTGATCCGCGGTGGACCTGGTACCGAGTACGTCGTCTACGCGTGGGTTGCGAATAATGTGGCGGACAACTTTGCAAGCCCAGTTGCCACGTTGCGTGGCCTACGAGCGCGAGTCATTCTGAACTCTGGATCGAACGAGCATGTGATCGGTGTGGCCATTTCGGCCGACAATGCGACGGCGGTGTGGGATGGCGCAACAATTTTCACTCGTGAATCGTCAGCGCTTGAGTACGTCGACGGGAGTGCCTGGTTTCATACCAACCCCGACGGCGGTTTCGCTCTAGCCGACGACCCTACGACGGCGAAGGGCGCGCTGCTGGGACAGCACTTTGCCGACGGCGAACTTCCAGTGGGGCGCGATAGCGACGGTGAGTACCTTGGCCACGGCTACCTGACGTTCAGAGTGAAGATGGTCGAGGTACAGGGGGCAGGTTGAAGTGGGCGATCGCCGATCTCGGAGGATCGCTGCTTCGGATTGGGCGCTATCGGTACGGCTGTCCAAGCACCGACTAATCGCGGTCGCTAACGTCATGCGTGTCGTGTTACTCGTGTGGCATCAAAGTCGCTGCGCCGCAACGTACGCCTTGTGCACGCGCTCAGCTGCCTCACGCAGACGCACACTGCGCCCGCCGAGCCGTTCGCCACGTAGCTCGCCGACGTAGAGGATCGATTCGCCCTCTCGAAGGATCCGGACGGCTCCATACGCGCGACCGGACGAGTCGACCATTGTCCAGACGCCAGGTGTCCGCTCCTCCGCGCTAAGGAGGGGATGCCACTCGACGCCGTGATCATGGGTCCTGACCATCGTGCCCTCCTGGTGCTGAGCCGCGATAGCGGCTTGGTACTCGTCCCACACGCACTCGGCCGCGAGGCGCAGCTCGTCGGCCGGGAAGTAGCCGATGAACACTCGAGCTGCGGCGTCCGGCGCCCACGTTTCTGCGCGGAGAAGCGATCGCGGCGGGGTCGATCGCTGAACCATGCGAATCACCGCGATGCGTCGCGACCCGTCGAACTGAAGCCACTCGCCTCGCTGGACGGTGCGCAGTTTCGGTTGCCAGTAACGCAATCGGGCCGGCTCCTCGGGAAGGTGTGGAGCGCGCCGGCCCGCGCGATGAGCCAAGTTTACGACGGCGACACCCGGCGCGACCACGGTGCGCCGGCCTCGGGATCACCTTGGTGACCGAGAGGAGCTACCGATGCGATCACCGGATTCATGGCGCGCAAACATGGCACTCGCGACCGTCGCCATCGCTGCCGCCCTGGTTGCCATTCAGGCCGGAGTGGTCTTCGCGCTGGCGACGTTCACGTCGACCGCCTCCCCCAGACTCACAGTGTGGGAACTGCTGGGTCTCTACGGACAGCCTGACCCGACATCCGTCACGACGCAGCCGGTATCAGCGCTCGTGCACTGGGCACTCGTGACAGCAATCGTCGCCGGCATCGTCATGTGTGCTTCGTACTGGAACTCACGCCGGCGCGGATCGGCGAAGACCGAGACTCTTCGCAAAGGAACCGCCCGGCGAGCAGAACTCGCGAGGCACGCGGGCGCCGATCAACTCGTCGCCCGTGCGCGCACCCTCCGCCCGTCCGTCGACGTGAAGGCCGCACGCCCCGGGGACGTCGGCTACTGCATCGGCCGCTCGCATCGTCTGCCGATCTGGATGAGCGTCGAGGACTCGGCGATCCTCGTCGGGCCGTCGCGGTCGGGCAAGGGGTTCAACTTCATCGTGCCCATGCTCACTAAGGCGATGGGCGCGGTCGTGACGACATCCACTCGCGCGGACAACCTTCTCCTGACGATGGAGCATCGCAAGCGAACGGGCGGGCCCGTGTTCGTCTTCGACCCCAACGGTGTCACAGCCGGCGCCGGGAACCAGCTGCGCTGGTCGCCGCTCGACGGGGCGGAAGACCTCGACGTCGCCATGCGGCGCCTCGCGTCGCTCATTCCCGGTGACGGGTTCGAGGGAGTTCAGAACGCCGGTTATTGGGAAGCGACGTCGAAGAAGATCATTCTCGCGCTGTTCCACGCCGCCGCGCTCGACGGCCGTACGATCGAGGACTTCTGGCGATGGATGAGCGACCCGAACCTCGCGAAGACCGAAGCGCTCGACATCCTCAACAGCTCCCCCGACGCCGACCGAGCTACCGCGCGGTCTCTCAACGCCGTACTCGCCGGCAGCCCCGAGCAGCGCGGCAACGACTGGGCGGCGGCATACGCGGATGTCGCGTACATGGCGTCGCCGAAGGTGCGGTTGTCGATGAGCCCCAACGAGGATGATGCGGTGTTCGACCCGTTCGACTTCATCATGTCGCGCGGGACGCTCTACCTGATCGGGGATGCCGCGGCCGCGGCAGCCTTCGAACCGCTCGTCGTCGCACTGGTCGAGGAGATCTCCGCGGTCGCTCAGGGTATAGCTGGCGCGTCGCCCGGTGCGCGGCTGGATCCGCCAGTGCAGTTCATCCTCGACGAAGCGGCGAACTTCAAGATCCCGACGTTGCCGAAGCTCATCAGCTACAGCGGTGGGTCGGGGCTAACGGTCATCGTGGTGCTGCAGTCGATCTCGCAGGCTGAGATGGCGTGGGGACGAGAGGGCGCCCGAGCAATGTGGGGCGCGGCGAGCCTCAAGATCGTGCTCCCCGGTGGATCCGATCCATCCGATCTCAAAGATCTCGAGACGCTCGTCGGTGAGGTCGAACTCGAGCGTCGCTCGTACTCCACATCGGAGAGCGGCGTCTCACGCCAGTACGCGCGCGAGGAGAAGCGAGTGCTGCGGGCGAGCGAGATCCGAACCCTGCCATTCGGCACCGCGCTCGTATTCTTCCGGCAGCTCAAGCCCGCGATCGTGAAGCTCTCACCCTGGATCAAGCTGCCGATCGCCGAACAGCTCGAGCGTGACCGCGAGCTCGTTGCCGCGCGTCTGAAGGCCGCAAGCCCGTATGCCGCGCGGCTCCACGCATGGAACAGGTCGATTGTCTGAGCTCTAAGGCGCGCGTGCTTCGCACCCGAGGCGCCGGCCTTCGAGTCCCTACAGGGGGGCACTCAGTCATCGCGACCCGTCCAATGATGCCCTAGACATCGAACTCGGCATACCTGCAGACGACGCGGCTCAGTCAGCTGGTGCGCGCCTAGCGGCTTGCCGCCGTCGGCGGCGGGGACGTCGATGGCAAGAGGGTGACATCGGCGATCGCCCAAACGAACCGATTCTCGTGGCGTCGCCATTTCGGGTCCCCAGCAGGCTCCTCGCGTTCACTGATCACAGCCTTGGCGCAGATGTAGCGAACCTCACCATTGGAGCCGCTGATCTCCACGTCAGCCTTCCATTGGGTGGAGGCCACCCCCGTGAGACTGACACCTGTGTCGCCCCAGTAGAGAAGCACGTAATCCAACGACTGTGCTGTGTCGGCCAAACACTTGAACTCTGCTTGTTTCGCCTCGGAAACCCTCGGGTCCTTGGAAGCCAAGTCGGTGAACGCGATCAACCGGAGCAGCAGGGTTTCCTTTGCTCGCATCGAAGATGCCGAAGCGTCGGCGGTTACCGTAACTGTGTTCGCATCCTTGGGGACGACGCTCAGGTCGAGCGAAGGCTTCTCCCGAACGCTGAGGTTGGCAGTACCAACTACGACGGCGACGCTCACGCCCACCAAGGCCACACCCGCGCCGATGGCAAGCACCCATCTTGTCGCCGTTGCCCTGGGCCATAGGAGTGCGATCGATGCGGCGACGCCCCCGACCAGAGTCGCGATGACGGCCCAAGCGAACGCTTCCGGCGCGTTCCTGATGAGCCTGGTCAGGAGATCGCCTTGAATGCCGAGCGCAGCGAGCACGGCGATCAGCAATCCGAAGTACGCCAGCGCGGCAACCCGCACCGCGTTCATGAATTCAGCGGTGGGAGGCTCGCCCTTGGCACCGTTGAGGCTACCCGACTCCACCTTCTCGCTCGCCGTCCCTTTTCTCGTTGGCGGGGAATCCTTCTTCGCGCCCTCTTCCGGCTCCTTTGCCACTGGTGGTTCGGTCGGAGCAGCCTTCGTGCGGCGTAAGCGAACGCGAATCGCTGCGAGGACTGCGATCGCCACAAGGGCGACGAACGTCTGCCCGCGGACATGCGCGGATCCCGGATTCGCCGTCGCGGCTCGTTGCCCCGAGCCCACAGATCGCGGAGCGCCCATCATGCCTTCCCCCGGGCCTGAGCGGTTCTCAATCGGAGGATACTCTCACTCCTCCTATTGATCTATTCCTCAGAAATGAGGACAAGTCAGCACCTGCAGTTCTTCGGACGGCCCTACCTCGACGAATACCGCGCTCGCGCACGCCGATCGCTGCGCGACGGGTGGCATCAGAAGGGTGAGGTCGGCACCCGCTGGCCATGACGGGAGTCGAAGATTCATGGCAACGACGAAGGAGAACATCCCGCTCAAGGGGCGGCTGGTCACCAATCCGGAGCGATTGGACCACGAGAACGGTCCGAAGATCCGCTTCCGATTCGTGGAGGAGGACTACAACCGTGAGAACGGGCAGCTCGTCCGGGACGAGAACGGCTACCCCGTCGTGTCGAACATCGCGTTCCACGACGCCGTCGTCTGGCATGAGCCGCTCGCCGAGCGGATCGCGAGCACCCTCCGCTCCGGTGACGCCTTCGTCGCGACGGGTGACCTGAAGTTCTCGACGTACGAGGACAAGGACGGCAACACCCGTCCGTCGCATGAGTTCGCGCTCCGCGCGATCGGTGCCGACCTCGCCAGCGGGCGTGTGGTGATCGATCGCGCTCCGAAGGCAGCGACCGTGACGGGGGAACAGCAACTCGCTCCAGAACAGACACGTCACCTCGCACGGTGACCCCATGGGCGGCCTCCGCGTCACGCGGAGGCCGCCATCGACTTCAGCTGAGAGGACAACGCGATGCAGGGTCCCGAGTTCGCGGAGCAGTCCGCAGCATCCGCCCCCGATTCGCCATCAAGCTCGCACGTCCGCCGCGGCGTCCTTCTTCCGCCGGCAAGGGCAGGGATCGTCGAAACCAAAGGGAACGGATACGACTTCATAGCCGCGAACGAGCGGGCGGGATGGCGCGCCGTCCCCGACTGGGGCAGAAACGGTTGGGACCTGGGCCGGTGGCCCACTGCAATCGTCATGGCCTCGGACGAGCATCGCCGTCCGCGGGCGCTCGTCTACCTCGAGGGGGACCTGGAGGCTCGAGAGTTCGACACCGCCGATGAGCGCACGCGGTTCGTCGACGATGTCGCCGAGGAGCTCTGGCGCGCCGGGGAAGCGGACGGCCCTCGCGATGTCGCCGCGTATCCGGCCGGCGAGCTGCCTCCCGAATACCGCGGGCCAGTCCCGCGAGCGCAGGGGTCACCGGCTGCGGGGACCGTCGGCCCGTCGACGACATCCGTGCCCTCCGTGCACGAGGCACCATCCACCGCACGCTCCGTCGGGCGGCGCTGACGCCTCCGACGTTCCTCAGATCGGGCAGCCATCCACAGATCGCACCGCTCTCCGGCCCTATCGCGACACCGTCCATACCTTCAAACGCACGGCCGAAAGGACCGACCCCAATGACCGCTCAAGACCAGATCGACATCGCCCTGCAGCGCACCGCGATCGCGGCCTTCATCTACTACCCGCAGATCCACGTCGACCAGCCGGACTACCGGCTCGAGGACGATCTTGCCTGGTGTGTGGAACCGCTCGGCGAACTCGACGCAGTCGCTCTCGGCGCGGTCAGGGAGGTCGTCGGACGGGCGATCGTCGAGCCCACCGAATACCGCGAGGAGCTCTTCGCGATCCTCTCGGGCCTTGCCGACGCAGACACCCCGGGCGAATGACTCGTCCCCTCCCGGAAGACGAGCGCATCGCCCGTGACCGGGCGCGCAAGCAGGCATGGTGGGACGCCAACCCGAACTACCGGGCAGAACACCGCGAGAAGAACCTCGAGCGTCTCCGCGAGCAGAACCGCGAGTACATGCGCGCTCAAGCCGCCGAGAAGAAGCGGCGCGCGCGCGAAGTCGAGCGCGTCCGCCAATGGAGCAAGGAGAATCCCGAGAAGCGCCGTGCTGCGCGCGAGCGCTACAGGGCGGCGAACCCCGAGAAGTATCGCGAGGCCCAGCGGGAGTACTACCACCGCAACAAGGAGGCAATCCGAGCTCGGCGCGATGCGGCGCGCACAGCTGATCAGGTGCGCGCAGGCGCGCGACGCGACTACGAGAAGCGGGATCGGTCCAAGCCTGCGAAGCCGCCGTCGCCGGAGCAACGCGAGCGGCACAAGGCTCAGGAGCGCGAGAAGAAGCGCGTCGAACGAGCCCTCGCCAGGGCCGGGCTTCCTCCGCGGAGACTGCAGCGCGTGCTCGCCTTCGAGAAGCGGAACAATGCGGCTGCGGCGAACGAGTTCTTCGACAGGCGGCGAACCGTCAAGGAGGTCGCGCAGATCCGGAGGCAGGACGGGCCGACTCCCCGAGCGCTGCTCGAGGGCTTCACCGAGACGAACGCTCGCCTTCGGGAGCGGCTCCTGTTCCGGCGCGCCGTCGACGCCCACCAGCTTGCCAACGCCGCACGGCTCCACCGAGACGTCCTCCTCGACTCGCGGGCACGCGAGCTTGCCGGGAAGCCGCCTTACGACACGTTGCTTGAGGTCCGCCGGCGTGCCGCGAGCGAAGTGCGCGAGGCGCAAGCCCGCCAGAGCGGCGCCGGACGCCTCGTCGAGCCGCACCGGAGCGGAGCGGTGCTGAGAGCCGGCAGCGTTCGTGAACTGGTGCAGGCGAATGTGAGGGCCGGATGGTGCGTCGTCCCCTCGCGCGCTGGCGTCGCGCCGCAGCAGCTGCTCCTCTTAAGCGACGAGTTCGACTCCCCGCGGCTGCTGACCATCAGCCGTGGCGGACCCGAGGTCCGGGAGTTCGACAGTGCGGAGGCACGATCGACGCACCTCAGGAAGTTGAATGGCGGGAGCGAGGCGTCGCCGGTCGGACCTTCAGCGGTCGCTACTCGGAGAGGATCGACGTCACAGCCGCCGTCCGTGACGTCGCCCCGCACGGCGGCGGTCTCGGGTCGGTAGGCACAGTCTGTTCACCGTGCGATGTCGCGTTGTCCGACTCGAACCCTCCGGGTCAGTAGGACACCGCGATTTCGATCGACGAGCTGCCAGCATCCCTGAGCGGCCCGGCCCCAGAGGTCTTCCTCGACCCACTCTCCGGTCGCGTAATCGAGAGCGAGAACACGAGAGCGTTCGCGAGCATGTTCCGCTCGCTCTATGTAGAGAATCCCGTGGCCACCATCCTCGGCCATGCGCACGAGTCGCGCCCAGCGCCAGCGGGCGAACGCGCGCGCGAAATGACGTGTCATGGCGCCGCCCACAACTGCCGCGGCGCCGAGGAGAAGCGCCCCGGTGATCATGAACGCGGTGGTCGCGGCATCCGTCATGTCGGTGGTCGCTGCTGACGTCAGCATGGGCGTCGATGCGGCGCTGGCGATGATCATGCCGAGGAAGCCTCGGCGAACCATACGCCGGCTCGGGACGAATGCCACGATGGCGCCGAGGACGAACGCCGCATACGCAAGCTGGGCGCCGGTCAGCCGAACGATGGCCGTGGCCGGCTCGACCTCGATAACGGCGAGCCGGCTGCTCGACACGCTCATCGCAACGGCCGACGCGACGACCAGCACGGCCGGTATCAGGATGGCTAGAACGGCGCGCACCCAACCTCCGGCCCGCCGGCGGCCCTCCCCTCGGCCGCACCGTTCGTCGTACGCTCGCCGGCGATCGGGATCCGTGAGCACTCGACCCGCATCCAAGACCCGGCGATGTTCGCGCCGCGTGCGGCGGGAGCCGGCCAGGTCAGGATGGGTCGCGAAGGCGCGTTCGGTTGCGGCGCGCGCGATGGTTTCGGCGGATGCGTAACGGTCGACGCCGAGCGACCGGTAGAGATCGCCTCTCATGGCGCCGACCGTAGCCGCGGTCCACGATGCTCGTGCAGTTCGGTCGGAACCTGTGGACGGGCGCCTACCAGCCCTCGGCGCGGGCTTCTGGGTGAATCCGGGCTCGTCTGCTCGATACGGTCGAGCGCGCCCTTCGCCACGGTGTAGTCGGCGCGGCGCTGGTGGTTCAGGTCGTCGATGGGCCCGAGTGGGTCGGCGTCGGTCACGCCCCACTTATCGCGGTATGCGGCGACCGTGATGGCCGCAGACCGCCCTCCTTCTCCGGATGCGTCGCCGAGTCGCTCCGTCCATGGCTCGCGATCTGAGAGCGCAATGTCGAGGACGGTGTTGGCTCGCATGACGATCGCGGCCGCGCGTTCCTCGAGCGCGCGGCGCATGTCTGCGTTGTCCGTGGTGATGCTCGGAACCAGGCCGGCGATTTGTTCGCGGTGGCGGCCAGGCCGGGATGCCGCGGCGACCGCGAGGCGGTCGGTCAGTCGCTGATGCACCACGGCCGCGGCATCCGTCGCATTATGCAGCTGCCGCGCGCGGACGGCGTCGCTCACCACGTCACGGACGGGAAGACCTTGCTCGTCGACACGGCGGATGAGGGCGACGAGTGCGTCGTACCCGCCGTGGTGCCGAAGCTGGTCGTGCAGCTGCGCACCGAGCGCGTCGGCGAGTAGTGGGCCGTAGCGTTCGTGCGCGACGTGTGCGGCGAGTGTCTCGTACTCAGCCGCGAGCTGACGGATGCTGGACATGCGCTCGTGCTCGCGCGTGATCGTCGCCGTCGCGGAGGTCTCGGCGCCGGTCGATCGCAGCACGGACTCGAGCACATCCCGCCAGCCGCGCTCGAGCTGCCGGGTGGCGTCGGTGTCGGCGAGACCGGCGGTGACGTAGGCCCGGTTGGAGTGCTTGCCGCGGGTCATGCCGACGTAGAAGACCTCCCGCGAGGTGCTCTCATCGACCAGGACGTGGGCTGTGTCGACGGTGCGGCCCTGAGATCGGTGTGCGGTCGTCGCGTACGCGAGTTGGACGTGGTCGCGCAGGTAGTCGACCGGCATCGTCACGCGGGCCCGTTCGGTGTTCTCGACGACGGCTTCTCCGTTGCGCCGTATCCGCACGACGACCCATTCCTGTCCGTTCCGAACCCATTCGCCGGCGCTGTCGCGCAGCGTGCGGTTGTTGCTGCGGGACACGATGCGGTCGCCGATGTGGGCGCGCATCCGCTCTAAGATCTCGACGGATGCCTCGCCGAGGCGGCCAGCGGCGCGAAGCCATTGCTGGGCATGCTCGTTCAGCGTGCGAACCTGCGAGTTGTCGGATGCGATCAGGAGGGCGTCGCGACCGTCAGCGACATCCTGCTTCCATGCCGAGAGCGCGTCGGCGAGCATCTGCTCGCTCGTGCCTGACTCGACCCGGTCGTGCGCCGCGTAGGCATCGATCGCGGCGGAGTCGCCAAGACGGAGCAGCACGGACGCGTCGCGCTCCCACTCAGCGGTGAATCGCCACACCTGGTCGAGCTCGGCGGCGTCCTTTCCGCGGGAAGCGGCGATCGTGACGAACATCCCGCCGGCGCCGACGGCGCCGAGCTGTGCCCAGTCGCCGACGAGCAGCAGTTTCGCACCTGCCCGCTCGGACTGGGCGCGGAGCTCGTCGAGTGCGAGGGTGCCGCTCATGCCGGCCTCGTCGACGATGACCAGCTGTCCCGAGCGCATCGCGAACCGCGGGGCGGGGCCGGTTGAGCCGGTGATCCACATGGCGGTGTTCTCGGTCTCGATCTCGAGCGCCTCACCAAGCACTTTCGCGGCTGATGCTGACGGGGCGAGCCCGATCACGGAGTTCTGCCCGTGCTGCTGCTCCCAGAGCTCGCGGAGCTTCGCGAGGGTGGTGGTCTTCCCGGCGCCGGCCGGCCCGACGAGCACGTCGATCGCGAGCCCGGACGCGGCGATCATCGCGACGGCGTCGCGCTGGTCCGAGCCCAGCATCCGCCCCTGCCGGTCCGGCTCATCGAGCCGTCCCTCCAGGATCGCGGCGTCGACTCGAAGCCCGGTCTGGTGCGATGCGGCATTTAGGAGCCGGCGTTCGGCGTCGAGCAGTCGCTGTGTCGTGAACAGCTCCCGGGATGTTGGCGCGAACGCGGACGCGCCATCTGACTGCCGGAATTCGCGCGGCGCATGCATCGGGTTTCGTGGGGTGACCGCGACCGCTTGGTCGATGACGCGCTGCAGGACTCGACGGGATGCATTGTCGCGGTCGAGGATGCTGCGGAACGTGATCGGCTTCAGGGCCCGGTGAATCTCGGCCATCGCGTTCGCCCGCGTCCACGTCGCGCGCGCCTCGGCCAGCGTCGCGAGTACCCGGCCGGCGACTTCCTGGATATCGAGCACATCGGCGAGGTCATCGCCGCGGAGCGACCAGCGGCCCTGTTCCGCGAGCCGGGCGGATCCGGCACGAACGATGTCGGCGACGAGCTCGTCGGGGTCGGTGATGCGAGCAGCGCGTTCGCGCCAGTCCTCGCTGAGTTGTTCGAGCGAGCGCACGGTCTTCGCGGTGCGAGTGCGGCGGGTCGCCTGGTTGCGCATGCGCCACACCTGGAACCGGGACGGCTCCTTGCCGGTAGCCGCCCGGTACTCGTCGATCAGGTCGTCTTTCGCCTTCGCGATCGCCGTCGATCGTTGCGAGAACTCATCGAGCAGCCGTGGCGGGATGCCGGCGATCTCCCACTTCCGGTTCCGCGCAGCGACCCCGTTCGCGTCGGCGAACAGCGCCCGCGCCTCCTGCGAATCGGACAGGCCACGGTCTTGCAGGAAGCGGGCGAAGCCGCGCTCGTCGACGGCGGCCGTCCGCTCGGTCCATTGCACGCCGAGCCGGTTCGAGAGCGCATCCATCAGTGCCGCGTCGTACGCCTCCGAGAGGGTGACGACATGCGGCGAGAGCGCGTGACGGGAATCGATAGTGCGCCACCGCCCGTCCAACGTCTGCACTCGGTTCGCGATGAGCAGGTGCGTGTGCAGCTGCGGGTCGCCATCCCGCGAGTCCCAGTGATCGAACCCGGTCGCGACCGCGCCGAGCACCTCGAGTTGCGCGACCCCGCCGGCGCCGACGCGGGTCCGCAACGCGTCGCGCTCGAGGATCGCGAGAGTCTCCTGAAGGGCCTGCTCGTGCGCGGCCTTGATCTGCTCCTGCACGGACGGCGGCGCGAGCGCCCAGAGCACGCTCACCGACTTCGGCGGGTTGAACACGAGCTCGAACCCGGCGACGGATGACGCCGGCGCGTGCGCCGTCTCCTCGGCGATGATCTTGGTGACGGCGTGCTCGCGCGTCGCGTCATCGAGCGAGGTGTCGAGCTGCTTGACGCGGGCGTCAACGCGTTCCTCGAGTGTCGCGACTACGGCGTACCGCCGCGCCAGCGGCTCACCGGTCAGTGGGTGCGCGCCAGCGCCGTACAGATGCGACAGCTCGGCTGGCGTCACGGTTCGACCTTCGGCGACACCGAGGCCCGCGACACCGGAGCCGTACCAACGCCCCGCGGGCGTTCCCTCTGCGGCGTAGTAATCGACGGCGTCACCACGCCCAGCCTCGACGGCGACAGAGTCGTGGAAGTAGCGCCACGCATCCTCGCCTGACGCGATCTTCACCATCGAGATCATGACGCCGCCGCCTGTCGCGACGCCCGGTACGCCGCGACACGACACCGCGTCGAACAGTACTGCTGGCCCGCCCGGGGATGCCGCATGTCGCCGCGACACGCGGCGTTCGCGCACGTCGTCCGGCGTGGGGATGCGACGCGCGACGCGTCATGCCAGGCACGCTTGCGACAGCTCGCCGAGCAGAAGCGTTGACGCGGGCTCCCCGCCACGTACCGCGACAGGCAAGCCTCGCAGCGACGCACAAGCACGGATGTCGCGGCGTCGCGGCCGTGACGCGACCGTCGACGCCGCGCCGCGTCACGGCACGACTGCGAGCAGAACGCCGCGTGCTGCGTGCCGGCGACAAAGCGGCCGCGACACTCCGGACACCACAACGCGAAGCGTCGATGCCCGATCCGCTGCGGCGCATGCGCCGCGTCGCCGAGCATCGACATCGCACGCGACAACTGCCGCGTCACAGTCGCAACTCCGCGCCGTTCGTGATCGCGGGCTTCGTGCCGGCCGGCTTCAGCCGCTCGTCGCCGTGCTCGAGTTCAAGGTCTGTGCCCGGTGCCTGCTCCATGCCTGCCCGATGGCCCACGGCGCGCACGCGACGTAACGCGGTTGCGACGCAATCGCCCTCAAGTGCCAGACGTGTTCTGCTTGGATAAGCGCCAGGGTCAGCGCCTGACCTCGGTCTAGACGCGGCCGCCATCGACGAGGATGGTCTGTGGCAACCGTGCGCGCTGCGTGTCTGGGCGTCCGCCGCCGTCAGGCTCGCTCGTGACAACTTTCCACCTGCGACAATTCCGGAACACGTGCTGCTCTGGGCGTCGCATCCTCGTTTCGCCGACCCGAGCTCACCCTTTCAACTCGGCACGCACACGTGCCAAACGATGTCGTCTTTCAACGTGACACTTAATGTCGCGCCGCGGACGACGACTCGCCACGGGTCCCTCAGTAGGCAGAGTTCTCGTGCTCGCGGACTGCCATGCTTGTCACGTGTCGCAACCGAATGACCTCCTCGCCGTCCTCGTCGACGCAGATAATGTGCCGCCTTCGAAAGTAGGTGCAGTCCTCGCGGAGGTCGCCCGGTTCGGCACGGCCTCGGTGAAGCGGGTCTACGGTGACTGGACCAAGCCGAACCTGAGCGGTTGGAAGCCTGTCGCGAGCGATCATGTGGGTCAGCCGATGCAGCAGTTCGCGAACACGGTCGGCAAGAACGCGACCGACAGCGCCCTGATCATCGACGCCATGGACCTGCTCTATACGCGCCGATTCCACGGGTTCTGCATCGTGTCGTCCGACAGCGATTTCACCCGTCTCGCCTCACGTATTCGCGAGGAGGGCGTCACGGTCTATGGGTTCGGGGAGCGCAAGACGCCGGAAGCGTTCCGCAACGCCTGCGATCGATTCACTTACCTTGACGTGCTCGACGAGTCTGCAGCGGAGAACACCGCGGCCGTGCCGGCGCGCGTCCCGGCTGCGAAGCTCCGCAGCGACACCAGGCTCGTTCACGGGCTGCGTACTAGCGTCAGCACCGCATCCGGAGAGGACGGCTGGGCGAACCTCTCCACAGTAGGTCTACTGCTGCGAAAACAGCGTCCCGATTTCGACTCGCGAAACTGGGGCTACGCGAAGCTCTCGGATCTGATTCGAGCGACCGAACTCTTCCTCGTTGAACCACGACCCGCCGGTGGGCTGCAGGTGCAGGGCAGAACGAAGAACGGCGACTGACCATGGTCGCGACCGGGGCGAGAGCACGAGAACTGCAGTCGATCCTCATTCGGGCGGGCTTCGCCAGGGCTGTAGGCCCCTCGGCGCCGCGCTTGGAGACGCTGCCTTCGGAAGCGGCAGCTGACATCCTGAATCTGTACCGTGCGCTCGGTGGAGTTCTGGCCTGGCCGGCGCTCGCTCCAGGAAGCTGGGACCTGTCATTCTCAGACGGTCTCCTGGTCGAGCTCGATGAGTCGTTCCACTTCAACCGATACCGCGAGTTGACGCTCCAACGTCCATGGGCAGCGTCGCTTCCGTGGCAGAACGACTATCTCGAATACAGTCGCCGATGGGAGCGGCACTCTGGCACTGGCGGTCGACGGTGGTCGAACGACTCCGCGAAACGCATGTTCGGCAGGGCTGACGCCGACGGAGTGTTCGGCGAGTTCGGCGCGCCGAGGTGGAAGCAGCGCGCCCTCTACGACGCGATGAAGGATGCCGCGGCTGCCACAGGGATCGTTAGGCTCGCGCGGGTGTCGATCTACGACGAGGTTGGAGGGATCCGTCTGGATGACATCCTCTACCGGAAGGCCGACGTGCCTGCCGAAACCGTCGCAGCGCTCGTCAGCGAGCGAGTCGCCCAACCATGAATCGCGAGCGGGCCACCCGGAGCGGTCGGGGGAGCCGATAGTCTCATCGCGGCTGACACGATGTCGGCTTGTGCGGCGGATGGAGCTACATGGCGGACGACGGTGTCAAGTATGAGACGAGGACTGTGCGCACTATCCGTGGCACGGAGTCTCGGGCGGCGGCGAAGTGGGAGAAGGCCGGTTGGGAGGTCCTCTCCCAGTCTCAGGGGAAGCTGCAGACGGAGCTAACCATTCGTCGACCCCAGCCGAAGACACCGTGGCGTCTCTACGCGGTCGGCGGCGGTGCGCTCGCGATCGTCATCATCGCTGGCATCATCGGCGGGATCATCGGTGAGAGCAGCGACGTCGAGACTGCCGGTCCCTCGACCGACTCCGCCAGCCAGACAACCTCGCCGCCCAGGGAGACGCCCTTCCAGGAGCCGACGCCATCCTCCGCACCCCCGGCCGAACAAGTCGTACTCACAGCTGATAACAACGAGGAATTCGCAGCCATCCTTGCTCTCGGCGACACCTGCGATGACTCAATCGCTGCGTTCGCCGAGAAGTACCGTGGTCAGACGCTTGCGTTCGCCGCGAGCATCGGGGCAATGGCCAACCACAACGGCTATAGCACCCGATACGACATCCTGATCTCAGCAGGCGACTACAGCGAGACGTCGGCCTGGGGACCGGCCTTTCAGTTTCGCGATGTGAACACCACATTCGACCTTCATTACTCCGGTAACGCACCCGACACGATCGGCGTCGGCACGAACCTCCTCGTGACGGCGGAGGTGGACCAGTACGAACCCAACTCGTGCCTGTTCCTATTGGAGCCGGTCGAGACCGCGTTCCGGTAGACACCCGCGCTAGGGCCGAGGCAGCAGTAGGGCTAGCACCCTGAAGGTGTGGCCCGCACGACCTACCGAGCACTCGCCCGCCACGACATCGCTCCCCATCGGCTCCGCAGTTGAAGGACCCAGCACATGACCAACTACTTCGCGGCTCGCGGACTGAGACTCGCCGCGGAAGCGATCGCTAAAGAGCTCCGCGCGACGCCCGGCTACCAGAACGTCAGGGTCTATGCGGACTCAGAATCGCGCGAAGGCTACGCGATCGTGGAGTATCAAACGCCGAAGGGAAAGGCCCGCAAGTTTGCTCTGCACTTGGACGAGGACGGCCAGCGCCTTCGCTGGGTAAACGCCGGCGCGTACGAGATCGGCAAGGTCGTGCAGGAGACTCGGGTGGCGGGGAGCATGACGCACGGGTGGACTCAAGCGCTGTCAAAGCTGATAGCCGCACCAGCAGCTGCAAAGCGGAATGCCCGCGTCCCCGGCGCTTGATCTGCCAGCATCGTCTGCCGCCGTGAATCGGCTTGAGTCTCGTTCCGTTCTTCAAGCAAGAATGGAGAAGATGAACAGGAGTGTTCGCCGGAGATACGTGAGCGGGAATCTCGCTGAGGTTCGGCCGAGGCACCCGAACATGATGAGCGCGGTCCGGAGTGTGCCGGGCTGTTGGGGATGAGCCCGGAAGTGCGGCGGCCCTGGCATCGCCGCGCGAGATCGACTCTGGCGTGAAGCCGGCTGTGACGACGGACGCGGCGGAGATCAAACGGTTGCAGAAGGAGAACGCGAAAGGGAGCCTTGATGGCATTCGTTGGCAAGACCAGGAAGGTTATCCAACAGTTCGATACCCCCGAGGAGCTGTATCTGAGGGGTGCACTCCCTCGTACGGGTGAGGCGGTGCCGTCGCTCTGGCTACACCAAGGCGACGTTATTCGTTCGTATGCAGAAAAGCATCAGAAGACGCCCGATCTCGCCTTGGAACTCCCGACCGGCACAGGAAAGACGCTTCCTGGTCTGCTTATCGGCGAATGGGTAAGGCGCAAGGGCGAGGGGCCGGTTCTCTACGCGACGCCGACGAAACAGCTCGCCAGGCAGGTCGCCGGTGCCGCGAAGCGTGAAGGCATTCCCGTCGCACTGCTCCTCGACGGGCACCGGAAGTGGGACGTCAATGATGAGACCGCTGTGGAGGCAGGCGAAGCCATCGGGGTCACCACGTACAGCGCGATCTTCAACAGCAACCCGCATGTGCCCACACCGCGCCTGATCGTCTTCGACGACGCGCACGCCGGTGAGCAGTTCGTCGGGCACGAGTACGGCGTGGACATACGTCGATCAGAGAGCGAGGAGGCTTACTTTGCCGTGCTCGCGACTCTGAAGCCTTTCCTGTCCGGACTGCTGATTCAACGACTCGAGGGCGCGCCAGATCCGGGGGCGCACAATCAGGTAAGGCTCATCGTCCCCGCCGTAGATCAGACTGCGCTGGGGGCCTTGGACGCCGCGCTCGCGAGGCTGCCAAGGCCGTACAAGTTCGAGCACGCGATGGTGCGCTCCGGGCTTGCCTCGTGCCTCCTGTATCTCTCGTACAGCGGAGTCCAACTACGGCCCATGGTGCCGCCGACGTTCGAGAATAAGGTCTTCGCGCAGGCCGGACAACGGATCTACCTCTCGGCAACGCTCGGCTCCGGAGGCGAGTTGGAGCGAGCGTTCGGGCGGCGCGAAATCGTCCGCATGCCGCTGCCCACCAAGACTCCGCCGCGTTCGGGACGCCGACTCTTTGTGTTCCCCGACCTCGTTGCGGGTGGTGATAGTGCCGCGCTCACGAAGCGCATCGTGGCCCTCACGAACAAGGCACTTGTCCTGAGTCAGGACACGGTTGAGCGGGCTCGCGAGGCGGCAGCTGCTCTGGCTGGCCCAGGAGTTCCCGTTCTCGGTAAAGACGAGTTGGAGTCCGAAGGCCTGGAGTCGTTCGCGATCGCCAGGACAGGCGTGCTCGGCCTGGCTAATCGGTATGACGGAATGGATCTTCCAGACCACGCGTGTCGAATCGTGGTGCTGGACGGCAAGCCGGATGCTGTCGGCCTACAGGAGAAGTTCCTCAGCGAACGCGCTGAGGCGAACGCCGCGCTCTCCGAGCGGATCCGAACACGGATCGTGCAGGGGGCAGGGCGGAGCACACGCGGTCCGAATGACTACGCGGTGGTGGTTGTCCGAGGTACTGATATCACCAAGTACTTCAGCCGCCCGGAGAACATCGCTGCCCTCGAGCCAGAGATCCAGGCAGAGGTGCAGTTCGGCTGGGCGAACAGTCGAGGTGCAGATCCGGATGACGTCATCGAGAACGTCACGACGTTCCTCGCTCATGACTCGGCCTGGCGGGAGACTGGCGAGGAAATGGTGGCGGAGTTCCGGGGAGACGCCGTCAAGGTCGAGCCTCTCGCCGCGGAGCCTCTCGGGAAAGCGGCACCGCTCGAGGTCGAGGCGTGGCAGCTGGCGTACAGCGGGGAATGGATTGCAGCCAGTGAGAAGCTCCGAGAAGCGGTGGTTCACGTCGGCCCGGAAGCAACGCGCGGGTACCGCGGCCTGCTGCTATACATCGCGGGCGTCTGGCTGCATCTCGGTGCGGCCGACGAGACGGAGCGCGGTCGCGCACGAGAGTTGGTCCGAGAGGCGGGGTTGGCGGCGAACCGGGGAACTTGGCTCAGGGAGATGGTGCCGCTCCCCGCTGCGGATGAGGTGGAGCTGGCCCCCATGGATGTAGTGGCTGTCAACGAGATCGTTGCACGCCTCCGCGGTCGCATTCGTCCCAGCGTTATCAAGGCCGAACTGGGCGAGATGGGGGCTGCGCTGTCGCAGGCGGACGCCGAGCGCTACGAGCGGGGTCTGACAATCCTGGGCAAGTACCTTGGCGCTGCGGCATCGAAGCCGAAGGGTCGCGCCCGTTGCGATTCCGCATGGGAATGGGGCAATGCGATGTGGATGACGGTCGAAGCGAAGTCGGAGGAGCACTCTGACGGGCTACTGCCCGTGAAGGACATTCGACAGGCGAACACCCAGCTCGACCAGCTGGCGCACGACCGGGGCGCAGACAATGCGCCGGCGGGAAGCGTGAGCGTGCTGCTATCCGACCGGCTGGCCGTGGACCCGCAGCATGCCCCCGTGGCGAACCCCAATGTCTACCTGAGCTCGCCGGAGACGGTGGAAGGAATCGTGGGCGATGTGGTGACGGTCTGGTCGGATCTGCTCTCGACCGCCACCGGCCAGATGTCGGAGGCTGAACAAAAGAAGCACGTCCGCGCCGTCCTCACTGAGAACGGATGCCTGCCAAGCCAGATCCTTGACCGCCTCACGCAGACCCGGATTCGGCCTGGCGACTAACGGGCGAGCCAGGTCGCGGCGACAGTGACGTGGTGTGGGAAGGTCGACTCGTGAGCGAAACAGTGCCCCTTCGTCATCTTCTCGAGCCCGGCGAGTACCGGGTGCAGTGGACGATTCCGTCACGAGAAACCGGGGAGATCACGCTCGAAGGCGACCTGGATCTGGTCGCTGACCGCCCGCCGCGCGCGCATGTCTATGGCGAGATCCCCGGGACCTACTCGCCGGGCGAATCCGGAACACGAATCGCGAGTTTTCCGCAAAGCTACTACGGGGGTTTGGTGCGGGGACGCCTGCTGAACGGGCAGCACGTCCTGCTCGTGGACACCACCATCGACGTCATCTTCCCCGACCGGGCGGCACTACACGCACGGGCTGCGCTCGTCGGCCGCAACCCTGCCCCCGATGGCGAACTGTCCGTCACGCAGATGAAGGCCCAAGTAGAAGGACTCGACGCGGTAGCGGGGATTCCGCCGATTCACCAGACCGAGGTGCCAATGCAGGCGCCACCAGGAACGAAGCATCTCGACTGGAGCTGGAAGGCCTATGGGCAGCCGGAGAGCACGCAAATCTGGGCGGATACGGAGGCCGAGGTACAGATCCGATACCTGAACAGTTACTCGGCGACGGACTGGTACGCCTTTCGCGTGAGCTTCAGCCCGGTCGTGCTCGTCAAACCGACCGCTCCTCTGGGTATTGAGGCGGTGTTCGACGATTGGATCGAACCGGTGCGGCGCCTCATCTCGCTCTCAACCGGACGGCGCGAACGCCTTACTTTCGTCTCCGTGACGCTCGCAGGCAAGCCTGACATCGCGCCGGATGGAGACGAGGTCAACGAGTTTCAGATATACGGGAGCGCGATCCACCAAGAGCCATACGCATCACGTGGAGCGGACGTTGGCAAACTCTCGCCAGCGTTCCACTTCTCGCCACAGGAGATGTCACTCCTGGCGATGCTCCGCCGCTGGCAAGAACTCGCGGCAGATCACCACCCGCTTCTCGAGTCCTACGCGTCCCTCATTTACGCCCGAGACCAGCACCCTCGCTCCCGGTTGCTGCTGCTCATCCAAGCCATCGAAGGCTTCTACGGTCATGAGACCCACGCCGCCTACGAGGTCCGGCTAGCAACACACAAGACCCGCAGGGAAGAGATCCTCGCCCTCCTCGCGAAGACGCAAAATGAGGACGTAATGAGCTTCCTGAAGAAGCACCTCATGAAATCGCCTCCGGCCAGTCTGGAGGAGGCCCTCGGGAAGACGCTAAAGGCCGCGCCGGTCGACGTCGTCCCGGAGCTGAAAAGGACGGCCCTGCTATCCGAGCACGAATCGGTTCCGTCTGGTCTGCGCATCATCCGCAACGATCTCGCTCACGGTAACCGCGGCTACCCACCCGAAGACCTCCACGAGATTGTTCGCGCCCTTGATGGCGTTGTCCGAGCCAACCTGCTGCGCGTCCTTGGTTGCGACGAAGCGAGCCAACGAGCGGCCCAGCAGTAGTGCCCCTGCAGGCGGGCCGCTCAGGAATGTCGCGCCCTGAAAGGGCCGCGCCGCACGACTACGTTGAGACGAACGCTTTACGAGTATCGAGATCAACCGACTCGGTTCTGAACTGAGGGTCGCGCCGGCGAAGCACGGACGATTCCTCACCGAGAGTTCGCTTCCCTCCCACGGGCCCAGGCTGTGATGGGGGCCGAATGGCCACGGCTCGAGTTATGGCTGACCCAGAGCGAAGAGAGATCCGGATTTCGTCTGGTACATCCTCGGCGTCGAAGATGCGAAGGGCTACGTAACGCTCGGGAGGCGCCGGAAGGGTCCGGGCCCTCCGGTGCAGACGCATGATGCTCACTCTCATGTGTGAGGGCGAGTCTGGCCGTGTCAGCACCGCGAACCCAGCCGCCCACGAGTGTTCGTTCACGCCTAGGAAGCGCGGCGGTGGCGGCGAACGTGTTCGTCGAACTCCGCCTTCGGCACCAGCTTCCCGTTGAGAAGCCTCCGTCCCCCTGCGGCCAGCAAGTATACGAAGACTGAGATCGCCGTCACGCCGATCAGGCCTGCGACCTCTTCGAACGTGTCACCGTGCAGTAGTCCCCACACCACGCTCGAGCCCAACAGCACCATTGTGATACACGCCAACGTCGCGATGGTTTCCCTCATTGCTCCCGGATCCTCGGGCCTTCATTCATAGATCGAGATTCGACTTGGATCGTAGAGCTCGATCTGGGCGACCCCGTTGTATAGCGTGATGACGCCCGACGTGCAGAGCGTTGAGCCGTAGGCGATTGGCTCGAGACCGCCGACGTCCCAGACGATGATCTGGAAGCGGCCCGGATCCGGGTAGTCGAGACCGAGGTTGAGGAAGACATCGTCTTCGGAGTAACCATCACCGACGAGCGGCCCACAGACGCGCTGCTCCGTTCCCGCGTAGCTGACGGCCGCGTCCCACGCGATCCCATCGCCGGGCTGTTCAACCGGTTCGGGCGCGGCTAGCGCGCTTCCGCTGGTGCAGAGCCCATCGGCGAGGAGAAGTTCGATGGCTTCGGGAACGAGGTACTGGGCGAGGTCACTGCAGGGCTCGGGGCCGAGCGCTCCCGATGCTGCTCCTCTCGTCGACGTGTAGTCGACCAGGATGTCGTATTCGTACGAGCAGTTCTCGGTGAGCCATTGGAAATACGAGTCAGTCGTGCCTGAGCTGTCGTCTGCACGCACGCCCTGGATGGCATTCGCGAGTACCCCGTCGCAGTCGGGCTCTTGGTAGGAGTTGCTGCTGCCGATTCCGTAGCTGCAGCCCGTCAGTAGGAGCACGAATGCGAGCACGGCGCCAGAAACGCAACGCCCAGTGTGCATCGTGTTGGCCACGGCTCTCCTTTGGTCGGCCTCGGAAGTGCTCCATGAGGACACTAGGACCTAGGACGGGTCTGGCGCGGCCGCGACGTACCCCCTTTCTGGTGACACATCAGCTCCATTGGAGTGTGCCGCGCACGCATTCCCACGGATGCCGGACTGAGCGTTCGCATGAGGCCTATGCGATGCGGCGGGCGTTCTCGCCGTGCGGGTCAATCCACACTTCGAGCTCAGCATCGCCGTATAGCTCGTCGTACTCTTGGGCCTCGCGCTCGAGGAACTCGGCGTCTTGCGCGGCGCGGGTCGCGGCGCGCCGGGCTCGAACTTCGTCGAGCCACGCCCACCCGTCTTTGCCCCCGTAGCCGCTGTATCCCGAGAAGGACAGATCCGCCACGAATAGGCTGCCGTTGCCGACGCCGACGTAGATGTCGAACAGGTCCTTGAAGGCTTCCGGCGTGTGCGCGGTTTCGACGAGTATTACTGAACTCTGAACGCGTATCCAGCGACCCCCGCTTTCGCCGAATTCGTCGCGGAGCAGTCGCTTGAATCGGCCGTGGCCCTGGGCGTCAAGGTCGTAGGTGGCGAGGAGTAAGTTGAGCGGTTCTTCGGTCATGGCGTCGACCGTACACGTCGACTTTTCTTTATCCGGCTTTATCCGAGCATCCCTCACCCCTCACCCTGTTCCGGAGGGCACCCGGTTGTGGTCGGCCGTCCGTGTGCGCGCTAATCATGGCGGCGAAGTCTACCCAGGTCGAGGCGAAGCCAATCACCCCAGTAAGGGCAGCCGGACAAAATTCGGATTATCGGCCAGTCACTATGTAAAGCGACTTACGATAGTGCTACGATTAATGCATGATCGAAGTGAACGTGTCGCAGGAGGCCGACGGAAGTTGGCTCGTCGTGGTCGACGGCCGCGAACAGTACGCCTACCAGCGGCTCACCGACGCGATCCGTCGCACGGGTCGCCGGCTCGGTGACGAGGCAGGTCCTGGCCAGTCCACCTCGGTGAGATGGACCTTCGCCGACGACTTCGTGAACGAGGCCGTCGCTATTGCCAAGGAGCGTCGTCAGCTCGCGGAGGACGAGGCCCGGATCGCAAAGCTCACGAACGAAACCATCGTGAACCTCGCCCAGCAAGGGCTCTCGAATGGCGATATCGCCACCGTTCTGGGCCTCACTCCGGCTCGTGTGTCTCAGATCGTCCAGGATCGCGCCGACTGGCTCTGGGGGGAAGGCGATACCACCGGAGAGGTGACCTTCGCCCGGCTCCATTTCGGAAACGGCTGGCGTGTGGTGAAGGGCCGCGGACCTGTGCCTCCGCGGATCACATTTGCTGGCCTTACGTTCGAAGCCAGCGGGGGCTCTCACGCAGTGGGTGGCCAGCCCATGATTCCTTCGTACGTGGAAGTCGTCTAGGTATGCATCACCGCGAATCGGTCTCGCGATCGTGTCGGAGCTCTCGACACAAGGAGATTGTCGGCTTACTGTGACAGCCAGTTCCTCACAGCGCAGGGGTGGTTGACAGGAGTTCAGCCCCCGTTGGCTTCTGGAGAAAATTCCATGCGTGCGGCAGACAGAGCGCCAGCAGTCGACGGTCGATACTTCCTGCACCAGGCTTCGACCTCGGGATGGTCGATCTTGCTGGAGGCTTCCCATTCTCCACTGCGTTGTAGCGCCTCTTCGCGCTCAGCAACTACCGCAAGGACTGCTGCTGCCTCCTCGGATCCAGCCGCCTCGGGGCTTCGGGCTGCCGTGATCACCGCCGTGAGAGCTGTGAGGCGCATCCAGTCGAGTGTCGTTCCGGGGTCGAGGCTGGAGTCTGTCTCTCCAGCGAGCCAGTCTCGACTCACTCCGGTGGCCAGGGCCCACATGGCGATGGTCGCCTTCGCAGGGCGGCGGTGCCCGTTCTCGGCCGCCGAGATCGTGGCTCGCGAGAGGCCGGCTATCTCTGCCAGTTCTGCCTGCTCGAGTCCCGCTTCCTCACGCGCCTTTCTGAGGCGGTCCGCGAGCGACCACGCGGGGTGCTTGTCTCGATTGGGATCGGAGATTTCAGGCAGCATGCGCACAATGCTAGTCATATGACTAACCTTATGCAAGGGTGTCGCCGCTGCCATTCCCCAAGGAATCTTGGGTCCGGTTGGAACGAATCGGACCCGTTCCGTCGTGAGATAGGTATGAAACGAACCAGCGACCTGAGCGGGGACCAGATGACGGTCGAGCGTGAGCCCACGGCGGCGGAGATGGAAGAGTGGCAGCGGGAGCACACAATTGCCTCGTCGGACGAGATCACGGACGTGACCTACCCCCGTATGACGAACTTGAGCGCGGGGTTCATGTTTCGGGCGATCGCCAAGCCGCTGCAGCCTGAGCGCCCGGAGTACGTGACCATCCGTTCGGACGGTTCGTTGGAGACCGTGGGGATGATCGCGCAGTGGAACCTTCCCTGGGAGGCAGGGCAATTCCGGCGGCGCTACTTCGATGAGGATGACTTCACCCCCCAGCTGCGACGCATCGCCAGCCTCGGCGACGTCAACGTCACGCTGGTGCCGCGGACCCGGTCACGGTACTGGGAGTACGCCCCGCTCGTGCACCTCCTCCCCCGTGCCACGCTTGAACGGTTCGGTCTGCCGCTGCTCCGCGCCGGCCAGTGGCCATTTCTGGCTGATTCCGGGGGTATCGATCGTTACCTTCCCGAGGACTTCGAGCAGAGGCTGTCCCGGGCTTGGGCGTCGGTCGTGTGGCCGCATCTGGTGTCCGGGTCGCCGATGAGGGGGTTCTCGAAGGATGACCCGATTCGGCTGCTCTCCCACAACCTTGATTACTGGCTGCCGCCGGTCACCGCAGTGATCCAGGACACTCTCCGACAGTTGCCCGAGATCGCCAACGGCATCGAACCAGGCCCGGTCACCCTTGTCGACGGCAGCACCCTTGAAGGTGCCATCGCGGCCAACCCGAGGAAGGGAGGGGACATCTGGGAAGGCGAACAGGAAGCCGCTGAGATCGTGGAACGCACGGTTGAGGCGGCCGATGGGACGGGTCGGCTGCGGGGAATCCTAGACGCTGTTCGATCGAATCGCGTCGAGGACGACTTCTCGAGCACGTGGTCCTTCGCGCGGGAGGATTTCGAGCGCAAGCTCTACCGGAAGCGATCGAAGACTCGGGTTCGTTTCGTTGAGCTCACAGACACGATCCCGGTGCAAGCACCGGAGAGCGATATTCTCGGCTCTCTTGTCACCAACGACTTCCTCGCGGTCCTTGACCAGCGCAACCGGCAGATCGTCGTCCTCCTCAACAGCGGCTACACAACGAAGACCGAGATCGCGGAGATCCTCGGCTTCGCCAACCATTCGCCGGTCTCGAAGCGGCTGGCTCAGATTCGCAAGACGGCGAACGACTTCTTCGGTGAAGACTGATGACCAACGAGCGCCGCACCGAAAGCGCCCGCGTGCCTAGCGGGACACATGGGTCAGTGGTCGACAGTTGGTGAGCAGGCCCGCCGCGGGTGACTTCGACGGGAACGGTCAGACCCAGCGGGTAGAGAAAAACCCCGGTCGCATCATGGCTCAAGGCCAGAGAGGCGAAACCCGGGGACTTCTGGTTCTAGTTTATTGGCATCGGCGGAAGGAGTCCAGCCTTGATTGACCAGCCCGGTGGTGCCGATCCGGTGGCCGCTGCGGCGATGGCCGCGGCGCAGCTTGCCCGCGAGGAGTCGGCTCTGGACCAGGCCATCTCGGCGGACAGGTTTGCCACGTACCTCGGTGCGGGCGCCGGCGATCATGCGCTGGCCCGCGCGCTGTATATCTGGGATCGGGATGTATCGATCTCAATCCTTGCCGATATCGCGATCCTCGAGGTTGCGCTCCGCAACGCGATGCATGGCGCGTTGAGCGCGGTGTGGGGTGTCCGGTGGTACGAGAACCCCGATCTTATGTTCGATGAGCGCACGCTCGGGCAGCTGCGTCGCGCTTGGGAGGAACTCCCGGCACCGGTCCGCAAGAACCGTTCCGACTCGCGGCTTCCCGGGCGGCTGGTGGCACGCTGCATGTTCGGTTTTTGGGCGAACCTGCTCGATGCCGGCGGACAGGTTGGTCTCGAACCGCGACGGACCAAGGTCGACTACGAGGTTATGTGGCGCAGTGCACTGCATAGCGCGTTCAAGGGTGGCCCGGTCGAAGCTCGCGCAGAGGGAGCCAGGTATACCCGGCCGTGGGCGCATGAAGCACTGCGCACCGTGAACATGCTCCGAAACCGCGTAGCGCACCATGAGCCTTTGATCAATGGCTTTCCGCTTCCAGGGCAAGCCCAGCGGCTCAGCGCCATCGACGGACACGAGGCGTGCCGGAAGTTGGCGCGAATGATCGACCGCGACCTCGCAACCTGGCTGGACCGCTCTTCGCAAACGCCGACATTGCTCGCTACCCGCCCGCAGCCCTGACGGCGCTCACAGCGCAGTCGGAAGCGGCGTCCCTGCCCGGCGAGAAGAAGCCCAGCCGGGGCAGGCCGGTAACGTCAGAGGTTGAGCTGGTACACCGCTTCGACGACCTCGAGTCGTTCGGCGAGGCCGTCGAAGAGTTGGAGAAGCGGCCCGTCGCGGTGAGCGTCAAAGTATTGACGCGCACAGCGACCGCTTTGAGTGATTGTCCCGCAGGAAGGCCCTAATGCAGCGTCTCAGGCGCGCTGCAACCGTCAACAGTGTCTACGCGCCGATGAGGCCTTTCCGAGGCAGCTCGGCATGTGGCATGACCAGCGCGCGCAGGTACGCTATCGCGGCCAGACTCCCGTCGGTGGGGGGTGGTTGACCCGGCGAGCGTAGCGGCGTTCGTCAGCTGCGCACTTCCGGTCCCTCATCGAGATCGCGCGCGGTCGGAAGGGAATGTCCTCGGCATGCATGTCGGCTCGCCGATATACGCGAATGGTGCACCTATCGGCGCGCCATTAGGGTGAAGCGTGCGATGAGAGACCCCACGGTCGACCGCCGGAAGGAACTTGGTTCGCGCGCATCCCAAGCACGCAGGAGGAGCTCGTAGTCACTTAATAGTCACAAAATCGAGATCACGTTGGTTCACTGGAGTTCACACTTCCCCGTGATTCCGGGGCTGATGAGCCAGAGTGAAGTCGAGTGAATCACTACTGGATAACTTCTGCTTCCCAAGCAGACAGCGCGGGTTCGATTCCCGTCATCGGCTCTTCGGCAATTCCCTGATCAGACGCACTTTCGATGCTCCCGCATCACGCGTGCGATCCCACGTAGCGCACGGAAACAGTCCACGCGGATGCACTTCGATAGGTTCACGGGGCTGATCAGGGATTTCGACTACGACGGAGCCGCGACTCTCGATTGCGAAATCGCTCTCGTAGTCACCTAATCGTCACAAATTCGAGCGGCCCTCCGCCTCAGCGACCGTGGCCGACGGTCATGCGCCTCGACTCATCGACTCGCCCGCGGTGGGACACTGATCCCTGTGACCGTCGAGTTCGAGTGCCGGACGCACGTGCCCGTCGGCGTGCAGGAGGCATTTGACCGCTCTCGGAGCATCGACCTTCACATGGCGTCCATGTCCGCTTCGCGCGAGCGCGCGATCGCCGGCGTCACGACCGGTCTGATCAGCGAAGGCGAAGAGGTCACCTGGCGGGCATGGCACTTCGGGGTGCCGATCCGAATGATCAGCCGCATCACCGCGATGACGGAACCGGAGTACTTCGTCGACGAGCAGGTGCGCGGGCCGTTTCGCTCGTTCCGGCACGAGCACGAGTTCCGACAGGACGGGTCCGGCGCGCTCATGATCGATCGCGTGAAGTTCGACGCGCCACTCGGACCGCTCGGCACGATGGCAGAACTGCTGATCGGCCCTACCTGCGACGTCTCATCGAGAAGCGCAACGCCCGCATCGCGGCAGCCAACTAACCGCTCCGTCGAGATCCCTGCTTCACGAGGTGGGCGGCCAGTCGATGAGCGGCGCGTCACGATGCACGTAGAGCGGATGCTTCGGGTGCCCATCCTTCGTGACGCCCAATGCGTTGAGCGAAGGCAACAGCGCGACCGCCTGAGCGACTCGGGCCGGGTCGGCGTTCGTGCCCCACCCCGCTACGACGGTGCCAGTCACTTTGCCGAGCACGCGATCGTTCTCAGGCCCCACGGGATCAGCCGCGGCCATCATCACTCTCGGGGACTTGGTACGGAACGCGTACAGGTTGGCGATCACCATGCCGCCGTACCCCTCGCGCTTCGCGAAACCGACGCACCGCCGTAGCGTGGGATCGAGTTGCTCCGCGTCGGCGGTGCTCGGGTTCAGCAGCACGAACGTGATCGTTGGCAGCGCTGCGTCCCAGACGCGGGTCAGTGTGTAGCGGTAATCGCCACGGATGTCCGCGGTGGCCGAAACGAAGTCATTCATCGAACTCGCTGCTTTCCTCGGGCCAGATCATATTGCGCTGCGGCGACATCGGGTCAGGGCTGATCCGCACGGCACCCGGTGGTTCGCGAGGCGGTTGAGCATGAGATCGAGACCCCCGCGGTGGATGGCTTCGAGGTCTTCGTGCTGGGCTGCGATGCGGCCATGATCAGCGAAGGGGTGCGACTATCGGCCGACGTAGGTCGGTGGCGATAGCGATATCGGCGGCCAACGGGGGATCCCCAGTGCGAGCGAAGAGCCCGTAGGGATGCTCGCGCGAGCGAGCTTACCCGGCGAGAGGGCCACTCGTGACGCGGTCATCACTGCGTTCGGAGGCCGCTGCGTCGGGCGATCCGCGCGATGATCGCGCGTCGGCCACGGTGGAGCCACGGCATGATGCCGTAGATCACGATCGGCACCGCGATGGTGGCGAGGATCAGGGTGCGGACGACGCTCGGCATGCCGTCGAGCACAGGTCCGAGGAGCAGGTTCAGTGCAGTGAGGGTCGGGAAGACGGCGACCCAGATCATGAGCGCCAGTTGGTGCGTGCTCGGCGGCGGCAGCTGGGGGGCGATCGTGGCGGCGGATTCGGTTGCGGACATGGTGGTTCTCCTTGGTCGTTCGGTGCTGCAGACGGGGTGGGACGGCGTGAGGTCAGCCGTCGAAGCGGGGTGAGAGGGCGTGTTCGAGGTCGTCCTCGATGAGTTCGGCGTTGATGGCGATCGCCGCGGCGGAGCCTTGACCCGCTGCGGTGATCACTTGGGCCCTGGGGTCGGCGGCATTGCCGGCAACGCGCACACCGGGCACCGAGGTGCGGCCGAGGGCGTCGTGTTCGACCCACCCGTTCCCGTCGACACGGCAGCCGAGCTGGAAGAGCAGATCGCTGTTCGGCACGAATCGAGGTCGCACGAATACGGCGGCTCGGGTGACGATGCGGCCGTCGGCGAGCTCGATGCCGCGCACGCGATCGTCGCGGACGACGATCCGGGCGACGACGCCCTCGATGAGACGGATGCCGCGGGCGGCGAGGAGGGTCCGGTGCGCGTCACTCGGGTCGTCGGTGTGCGTGAAGAGCGTGACATCGTCCGACCACTGCCTGATCAGCAGTGCATGCTGGACGGCTTCGGCGTTCCCGCCGAGCACGCCGAGGGGCTCGCCGCGGACTTCGTGGCCGTGGCAGTACGGGCAGTGGAGCACGTCGCGTCCCCACCGCTCGTGGATCCCGGGGATGTCGGGCACATCGTCGGTGAGTCCGGTCGCGACCAGGAGCTTCCGCGCACCGAGTTCCCGGCCGCCGGCGAGGTGCACGTGGAAGCCCGGCGCGGCGTTCGTCACCGTGTCGTCGATCAGCACTCCCCCGTACTGCTCGACCTCGCCGCGGCCCACGGCGATCAGTTCGCGCGGGGCCATTCCGTCGCGCGAGAGGAACCCGTGCATCGCCGTCGCCGGCGCGTTGCGGGGTGCGCCCCCGTCTACTACGGCGACGGTTCTGCGGGCGCGGAGGAGGACGACCGCGGCGGTCAGGCCCGCGGCGCCGCCGCCGATGATCACGACATCGAACTCGTTCATGGTCCAACCGTGAGGTTGAAGCTCCCGTACAGCAACGTTTGTTGCTGAAACTGGGATGGATGCAGTGAGATGAGGGCATGGATGACACGACGCTCATCGACGCGGCCCTCGACGCTGTCGGTCCGAGACTCAAGCGCCTGCGCTCCAAGCTCGGCGTCACGCTCAGCGAGCTGTCGGAACGGACCGGCGTCTCGAAGAGCACGCTGTCTCGACTCGAGACCGGCCAGCGCAAGCCGAGCCTGGAACTGCTGCTCCCCCTCGCCCAGGCGTATCGCGTCCCGCTGGACGAATTGGTCGGCGCCCCGGACGTCGCCGACCCGCGGGTGCGACTGAAGCCTCGGCGTGTGCACGGTCGCACGGTCATCCCCCTGACTCCGAACCCCGGCGGCGTGCAGGCATGGAAGATCCTGATCCCCGCCAGCCAGAACCAGCCCGACCTGAAAAGCCATGAGGGGTACGAGTGGATCTACGTCCTCTCCGGGAAGATGCGACTCATCCTCGGCGAGCACGACCTGGTGATGGCCGCGGGCGAAGTGGCCGAGTTCGATACTCGGCTGCCGCATTGGTTCGGGAGCGCCGACGGCGAGCCGGCCGAAGTGCTCAGCCTCTTCGGGAGGCAGGGCGAGCGCGTGCACGTCCGCGCCAAGTCCGCATCCCGCCGCGCTGCTGACAGCACCTGAATCGGGCCGAGGCTCCCATCGCGGCCGCGGGCCGCCACCAGTGGGCGGGAATGCCCCAACGGCTATCAGCGTTAGCTTCAGTGGCTAACACTGATAGCCTCAACGCCGACCGCAGGAGACCGCGCCATGAGCACCACCATCACGACCACGATCGACATCGCCGCCGACCCGGACACCGTCTGGACCGTCCTCACCGACTTCGCGTCCTACTCGGAGTGGAACCCGTTCATGAGCCGCGTGGAGGGCACTCCCGAGGTCGGCAGCAGGCTCGTCGTCCGTCTCACGCCCGCGGGCGGCCGCGGCATGACGTTCAAGCCGACCGTCCTCGTCGCCACCCCGGGACGCGAGTTGCGCTGGCTCGGCAAGCTCGGCTTGGGCGGCCTGTTCGACGGCGAGCACTTCTTCGTCCTGGAGCGCGGTGCTGATGGCGGCACGCGGATGACGCACGGCGAGAAGTTCAGCGGCATCCTCGTCAGCCTGATGCGAGGTGCCACGAAGGACGCCGACGATGGCTTCGACGCGTTCAATCGCGCCCTCAAGCACCGGGCGGAGAAGGTCGTCGCGAGATGACCTCGCCGAGCGAGGCGACTGAGACAGGGATGCCGGGGACGGCGAGGGGTTCCGCGCGCAAGGCCCAGCTCGTCGCCGCTGCGCGGCACCTCCTCGAGACGGAGGGGATCGAAGCGGTCACCATCCGACGGCTCGCAGCCGCCCTCGGGATCCGTGGCCCGTCCCTCTACAAGCATGTCCCCGACAAGGCGGCCATCGAGGCCGCGGTGGCCATCGACGGGCTGACCGAGCTGGCCGAGGCCGTCCGAGGGGTTCCCGCGACCTTCACCGACGTATCCCGCGCCTACCGGGAGTGGGCCCTGGCCCACCCCCACCTGTACCGCCTCCTGAACACGCACCCCGTGGACCGCAGCCGCGTGCCGCCGGACCTGGAGGACCGCGCCGCCGAGCCGCTCATCCTCGCCACCGGCGGCGATCTCGACCTCGCCCGCGCCGCGTGGGCGACGATCAACGGACTGGTCGACCTCGAACTGGCCCGACGCTTCCCGCCCGGCACCGACATCGACGCGGTGTACTCGGCCGCCGCCCGCGCCTTCGATACAGCTCGGGCCGACTGACCCCGAGACCGCGGCAACCCGAAGCCCGACGACCTCCACCTGCCCGCGTCGAGATCCGCGGACGCGAATCCATCCAGGGAGGCAACACACAGCGATCCTCCTCTAGACTTCGAAGTCCAAGGGGAGTACTCCGGCACGGTCGCTCGTCATTACGGATGCACGTCGCATCCCGGGCCATCGGTTCCCGATCAGGGGATGGAGAAGACCTTGGCGTCGATTCCGTTCACGCCAGGTTTGGAGCTTCCCTTGAATGTCACCCCTCTCGTCTGGGTCATCACGATCGCGGTCACGGTCGCCTTCTTCATCTACGAGTTCTTCGCCCACGTGCGCAAGCCGCACGAGCCGACGATCGGGGAGTCGGCTCGATGGTCGGCGTTCTACATCGGCCTCGCGCTCCTGTTCGGCGTCGGCATCGGCGTCGTCTCCGGCTGGACGTACGGGGGTGAGTACTTCGCGGGATACCTGACCGAGAAGGCGCTGTCGATCGACAACCTGTTCGTCTTCCTCATCGTGATGACGAGCTTCGCCGTGCCGAAGGCCTATCAGCAAAAGGTGCTGATGATCGGCATCGTCATCGCACTGATCCTGCGCGGCATCTTCATCGCCGTCGGCGCCGCGCTGATCGAGAACTTCACGTCCGTCTTCTACCTGTTCGGTGCGCTGCTGCTGCTCCTCGCCTACCAGCAGGCGTTCGCGCACGGCGGTGGGGACCCCGCCGACGGCAGGTTCATGCGCTTCGTCCGCCGTCATCTTCGGGTGACGAACGAGTACCACGGGGACCGGCTCACGGTGTCGAGGGACGGCCGGCGATGGGCGACGCCGATGCTGCTGACCATCATCGCCATCGGCTTCGTCGACCTCATCTTCGCCGTGGACTCGATCCCGGCGATCTACGGGCTGACCGAGGAGGCCTACATCGTCTTCACCGCCAACGTGTTCGCGCTGATGGGGTTGCGGCAGCTCTTCTTCCTCATCGGCGGCCTGCTCGAGCGACTGGTCTACCTCGCGCAGGGACTCGCGGTCATCCTGGCCTTCATCGGCGTGAAGCTGCTCATCCACGCCCTGCACAAGAACGAGCTGCCGTTCGTCAACGGCGGCGAGCCGGTCACCGTGATCCCCGAGATCCCGATCTGGCTGTCGCTGCTGTTCATCGCGGCGACGATCGCGGTGGCGACCGTCGCCAGCCTCGTCAAGACGCGCGGGGACCGCCGTACCCCGACGAACGATCGGCAGTCGACGGATGTCACGGGCGGACGCCGGTGAGCACCGCGTACGCGTCGCCGGCCCCAGCGGAGCTCGCGGACCTCATCCACGCGTCCGAGGTTCCACTCGCCCCTTGATTCGCCGCCGCGACAGGCGCACAGTGGAAGCTGCGAGGGAGGTTCCCATGCGAGGCGCAGAATTCCATCCCGATGTCGTGCCGATCCTCTCACCGGGTCGGCATCGCTCGCCGCGTCGCGGCGCATGCTTCATGGAGTTCGCGTCGTTCCTCGCCGGCGAACCCTGG
Source organism: Agromyces binzhouensis (assembly GCF_004135055.1). Lineage (GTDB taxonomy): Bacteria > Actinomycetota > Actinomycetes > Actinomycetales > Microbacteriaceae > Agromyces > Agromyces binzhouensis. The sequence goes on from NZ_SDPL01000001.1 coordinate 59,119, forward strand.
AGCGACCATCCCGCGTGCACGCACGGCACCCTCGCGCACCTCGCCCGGTTGGTCAACGATCGGGCGAGTGACGCCGGACGCGCACGCCTCACCGCGCTCATCCCGTCGGTCGTCGGACTGACGAGCGACGATCCGCTGCTCGACGTGGTCCTCGCCGTGCGGGCTGCGCATGCGGCGCTTCCGGTCGCCGCCGAGGAACGACAGCGGTCGCAGGCGGTGGGTCTCCGCTCGGCGATGGTCGCGCTCGCCGGCCGCGACGACGACGTCTCCGCGGCGGCGCGCGAACTCGCCGAGTCGGCACTGCGGTCCGCCCCGGCAGCCGACGCCTGGGCGGTCCGGTTCATCGACGAGGTCGGTCGGGGCCGCCCGCGCACGTCGGTGAAGCAGTGCCGCCACGTCATCACCGGGGCGGTCGACGGGATCGCGACGGCCGCGGTCGGAGATCGCGACGATCGGCTCGTCGCGCTGCTCGCCGCGGCGGTATCGGACACAGAACGGTTCGTCGGCAGGTCGGCCGAACCGACGGACGGCGTCCGCCAGCGGTCCGCAGCGCCCATCGCGACGTAGTCGCCCCCGCAGCCTCGCCGCCCTCCCTCGTGGCTCCCGTTCCGCACGGTGCACCCGTGCCATGATCCACGCATGGCGAAGCCGCGGAGCGAGCTGAAGAGCACCGGGTACGAGATCTTCGTCGGTGCGCTGTCGGTCCTCTCGATCGTCAACCTCGTCCTCATGTACGCGCTCGTCGACGACGCGGCGCTCGACACCGTGCTCGCCGTCATGAACGCGGTCTTCAGTGCCGTGTTCCTCGTCGACTTCGCCTATCGGCTGGCTACCGCCCCCCAGCGCGGGGCGTACTTCTTCCGGCATTTCGGGTGGGCGGACCTCCTGGCGAGCCTGCCGTTCGCGCAGTTGAAGGTCCTGCGGCTGTTCCGGATCATCCGAGTCATCCGCCTGTTCCGGGAGCTCGGAGCGCGCACGATCTGGCGGACCCTCGTGCGGGACCGCGCCGGGAGCGCCCTCTACGCGCTCCTGCTGATGGGCGTGCTGGTGCTGCAGTTCGGGAGCCTCACGATGCTCTACCTGGAGCAGGACGCGCCCGGCGCCAACATCACCACGGCGTCGGACGCGCTCTGGTACACGGTCGTCACGATCTCGACCGTCGGCTACGGCGACGAGTACCCGGTCACGAACGCGGGCCGGTTCGCGGGCGCGCTCATGATCGTCGTCGGCGTCGGCATCTTCGGCACGTTCACCGGCTACCTCGCGAACCTGTTCCTCGCGCCGCGGAGGGCCGAGCGCGACGGAGCCGGCGCGGAGGAGCCGCCGGCGGCCTGAGTGCATCACCGCCGCATCGCGGTGGGGCGCCGCCACCGATCGGCGGACCCGCGCCCCCGGACGGAGAGCCGGGAGCGCGTCCTCGAGTCCCCCCGGACTCTCGACACCCCCGACCCACCGGAGAATGGCGGCGGCGGATCCGTCCCCAGACCGTCCGCCTCGCCGCTTCGAGTCTGATCGACACGTCGCAGGACGACGAATCCTCGGCCGAGGCTTGACTCAGGACGCAGAAGGTGGCAGCGCCCCGTCCCCATCCCCGTTCTCGGCCGCGCCGTTCAGGCCCGGGAACTGCCGGCGATGCCGCGGCAGCCTCGTCGGAACGGACTCGCCGGGGGTCGAGCCCGTCGCGGTGTGCGCGTCGTACCAGCGGTGGTAGACCTCGACGAGCGGCGCCGACGTGAGGCCGTGCAGCGTGATGCTGAATGCGACGGTGACGACGACGGTGGTCAGCACGGTCTCGCCCTCCGGCACGCCGCTCTCGGCCGCGAGCAGGGCGAACACCAGCGAGGCGAGGCCGCGCGGTCCGAACCATCCGATGAACGCCACCGTCGGGCGCCTCGCGCCGCTGCCCGCGAGGGCGATCGCGACGGGGAGCATCCGCACGACGGTGAGGCTGAGCACCGCGTAGACGAAGACCTGCCAGGTCACGTACGGCAGGGCGAGCGTGAGCGCGAGCGCCCCGAACGCGATCCAGGTCACGGCCGCGAGCAGGTCGCCCGCGGCCTCCGAGAGCACGGTCACCTTCGATCGGCTGGGCCCCGCGAGCCGGCCGAAGGCGATGCCGCCGACGAACGCCGCGATGAATCCGCTGCCGCCGAGGTCCTGCGCGATCGCGTAGGCGAGCAGTGCGACGGCGAGCGGCAGGATCTGCCGCCACTCGCGTGCGATCCAGCCGCGGCGGTCGGCCGCCCGGAAGAGCAGGCCCCCGGGAATCGCGGCGACCAGGCCGGCCGTCAGCGCCCAGCCGATCTGCGCGGCCATGCTGCCGGCCACCATGCCCGTGACCCCGGCCTCGTACTCGGCGTTCGCGATCGACAGGGCCACGAGGAAGAGCGGCACGGCGAGGCCGTCGTTGAGCCCGCTCTCCACGTCGAGCGCCTGCCGCACGCGTGACGGGACCCGGCTGTCGGCGACGACCTTCTGGCCGAGCGCCGCGTCGGTCGGCGCGAGCATGATCGCGAGGAGGAATGCGGACGCCAGCGCCATGCCCGGGAACACCAGCGCCGCGATCCCGGTGCCGGCGAGGATGCTGAGCGGCAGGCCGATCAGCAGCAGTCGGGTCGGCCACCCGAGCTGGTTGCGCAGCACGCGGAGGTCGATGCGCGTCGCGTCGCTGAACAGGAGGAGCACGAGGGCGATCTCGGCGATGCGCTCGGCGACCACCGTCTCGAGCGAGACGTCGAGGATGTCCGGCGCGACCGCGCTCACCCCGAAGCCGACGGCCATGAGGAAGAGCGCCGGGGTGATGCCACGGCGGTCCAGCGGGCGCGACAGGGCGCTCCAGACGATGATGATCGCCATCACCACCGTGACCGTCACCGCCAGCATGCCGACCCCGTCCCCGATCGTCCACGCGGCCGCCCGAGGCGGCCCACCGCCATCGTACGGATGCCCCGGACGCGCCGACCAGCCGCCGCGCCCCGTCGTCACCCGTTCGCGTGCCACCCCATGGGGGGCTTCCTGCGCGGGTTCTCCGCTGACTACCGTTGGGGCACTTCGCGGCGCACCCCTCCGGGGCGCCGCGGGTCATCGGACGCGGGCGGGGTTCGGCCGGGGAGGTCGGGTCCCGCCCTGCACGTGCGGACGGGAGCCGCCCGCCCTCGCGCGAGGCTGCACGTCCGGGGCGGCGAGTCA
>NZ_SDPL01000010.1 GCF_004135055.1 Agromyces binzhouensis
CGGGTCGCGCGCGCCGGTGCCCAGCGCGTGCAGTTCGCCGATCGCATCGGCCCTGCGGCGGCGCTTCCGGCGCTGCTCCCCGAGGGAACGCTCGATGCAGCGCGTGCGGCGCTCGGCCCGCTGCTGGACGTCGACCGCGACGGATCGCTGCTGCGCACCCTCGCCGTGGCCCTCGACCACAGCGACCGGCCCGCCGTGGTGGCATCCGTGCTCGGAGTGCATCGGAACACGGTGGCGGCGCGGCTCGAGCGCGTGCGCTCGTTGGGCATCGACCCGGGCGACCCGCAGCAGCGCCTGGCGATCCACATCGCCGCGAAGCGGCTGCTCGAGGCGGGACCGGAGCGAGGTCAGGGGACCGGCACGCCGTAGCCGCCACCCCCACCGGACTCGCAACGCAGCACGTCGCCCTGTCGCACGCGCATCGCGTTGGCCTTCAGCAGCGAGCGCTCGTCGGGGCGTCCGGGGTTCAGCGTGACCTGCGGCGTCGCGCCCGACTCGCCGCCGAAGAGGCCCCACGCGGGCGTCTCCGAGCGCTCCCACCAGAGCGAGAGTTCCTGGTCGGCCTCGAAGACGTACTCGCGCACGACGCCGTCGCCGCCCCGGTGCGCGCCCGCGCCGCCGGAGCCGCGGCGCACCTCGTAGCGCTCGACGCGCACGGGGAACAGCGTCTCGAGCACCTCGACGGGCATGTCGCGCAGCGACCCGTTGACGTTGTTGATGAGGGCACTCTCGCCGTCGCCGTCGCTCCAGGCGCCCCAGCCGCCGACCGTCGCCTCCTGAGAGAGGAACTCGCGTCCGGTGCGCGGGTCGGTGCCCATCATCTGCACGATGAGCGAGTCGCCGTAGCTCGCCGCGGCGACCGCGTCGGGCATCGCCTCGGCAAGCGCCTTGGTGACGAGGTCGATGAGCAGGCCGAGGTGCGAGTAGTAGTACTGCACGGCGGCGGGCTCGATGGCGCCGAGCACCGAGCCTGGCCGAACGTCGACGTCGAGGTGGCGGAACGAGCCGCCGTTCAGGGGCACATCCGGGCTCAGCAGCGCCTTGTACGCGACCCGGCATGCGGCCACGGCCTGCGCGGCACCGCAGTTTACGGGTCCGGCGGTCTGGTCGGCCGACTCGGTGAGGTCGATGCGGATGCGGCCGTCGGCGACCTGCACGCGCACCCGGATGCGGATCGGCGTGTCGAGGTCGATGCCGTCGTTGTCGAGGCATCCGTCTGCCGTGTACTCGCCGTCGGGCAGGGTCGAAAGGGCGGATGCCTCGAGCGCGGTGGTCTGCGCGAAGTAGGCGTCGCGGGCGGCGTGCACGGTCTCGAGGCCCCAGCGGGCGAACACCTCGCGGGTGCGGTCGGCGCCGGTGCGCACGCAGGCGATCTGGGCGCGCAGGTCGCCGACGAGCGGTTCGGGGAACCGCGAGTTGTCGGCGATGAGGTCGATGACGGGTTGCACGGGAACGCCGCCGGCCATGATTCGGGTCGCGCCGAGCCGCAGGCCCTCCTGATGGATGCTCGTCGAGTCCATCGACCCGCCGGGGTCCTTCGAGCCGAGGTCGATCCAGTGCGCCCGGCTCGCGGCGAAGCCCAGCAGCTCGCCGCCGTCCTCGCGCTCGAAGATGGGCGCGTACACGGTGACGTCGTTGAGGTGGGCGCCGGCGACGTAGGCGTCGTTCAGCACCCAGACGTCGCCGGGCTGCCACACGTCGGCGCTGAACCGACGCTCGGTGTGCCGGGTGCACTCCTCGAGGTTGCCGAGGAAGATGGGCAGGCCGCTCGACTGCCCGAGCACGTCGTGGTTGCGGTCGAGGATCGCGACGGCGCAGTCCTTCGCCTCGTAGATGGTGGGCGTGTACGCCGAGCGGATGAGCGTGGTGTTCATGTCCTCCGCGGCCTGCAGCAGCGCGCAGCGGATGATCTCGGTACGGACCGGGTCGATGGTGGTCATGCGTTCAGCTCCAGGACGAGGTGGCCTGCGGATTCGCGGCGGATCGAGGCTCGCGGAGAGACGACGGTGGTCGTGGTCTCCTCGACGACGAGCACGGGGCCGGCGAGGGTTTCGCCGATGGGCAGCGCGTCGCGGCGGAGCACGGGCGTCTGATGGGTCGCACGGTCGAAGACGATCGGCACGGTGCGGGTGACGGATGCCGCGGCCTCGTGCCGTTCGCCGGTGAGGTGCCCGAACTCGTTGACGCCGAATCCGGTGACGCGCACGCTCACGAACTCGACGGGCGCCTCGGGTGTGGCGTGGCCGTAGCGGGCGGCGTGCTGACGGCCGAAGCGCTCGGCGACGCGCTCGAGGAAGTCGTCGCGCGCAGGCTCCGCCGGGTCGTCGAGCAGCACGGTCAATGTGTAGTCCTGGCCTTCGTAGCGCATGTCGACGGCCTGCTCGAAGCGGCGGCGGTCTGTGGGCACGCGCTGCGCGCCGAGTTCCTCGCCCGCGCTGTCGATGAGCCGTTGCACCGAAGCGGCGAGTTCGCGGCGGTCGAGCTCGTTCTGATGCACGTAGTGCTGGGCGCTGAGGTCGCGTCGCACGTCGGAGCCGAGCATGCCCCACGCCGAGAATGCGCCGGGGAACTCCGGGATGAGCACCTCCGCCAGGCCGAGTTCGCGAGCGATCGCCTCGGCGTGCATGGGACCGGCGCCGCCGAACGCGACGAGCGCGAAGTCGGCGGGTTCGCGGCCGTGCTCGACAGTCAGGGTGCGGATGGCCTGCGCCATCTTCGCGTTCGCGATGTCGAGGATGCCCTCGGCCAGGTCGACGGCCTCCATGCCGAACCCAGCGGCGAGCAGGCCGACGGCGTCGTGCGCGGCGGCGACGTCGAGGCTCATGCGGCCGCCGGCGAACCAGTCGGGGTCGACGCGCCCGAGCACTGCGTTCGCATCGGTCACGGTCGGCTCGGTGCCGCCGCGTCCGTAGCAGGCGGGTCCGGGCTGGGCGCCCGCCGATCGCGGGCCGACGCGCAGTGCGCCGGCCTCGGCGTATGCGACCGAGCCGCCGCCGGCGCCGATGGTGTGCAGGTTCACGAGCGGCATGAGCACCGGGAACCCGTCGGCCGTGCCGTCGCTCGAGATGTCGGGACGTCCGTCGAGCACGAGCGATGCGTCGAACGAGGTGCCGCCCATGTCGATGCAGATCGCGTCGTCGCGGCCGAGCATGCTCATGAGCGCCGCACCGCCGGCGGTGCCGCCGACCGGTCCGGAGAGCAGGGTCTGCAGCGGATGCTCCGCCGCGTACGCGGCGCCGACGATGCCGCCGGAGGACTGCATCACCTGGACGCCGCTCGTGATGCCCTCGTCGGTGAAGCGCGACTCGATGCGCTCGAGATAGCGCCGAACGACGGGGCCCGTGTATGCCTCGAGCACGGTCGATGAGGTCCGCTCGTATTCGCGCCACTCGCGGGCGACCCGGTGCGACAGCACGATGACGACGTCGTCGCCGAGCTCGTCGCGCAGCATGCGCTCGACCTCGAGTTCGTGTGCTTCGTTCGCGTACGCGAAGAGCAGGCAGACCGCGATGGCGTCGTACCCGCCGGCACGGGCGCGAGCTGCGACATCCCGAACGGATGCCTCGTCGAGCGGCCGCAGTTCGCTGCCGTCGTGCCGGAGCCGACCGCCGATCTCGACGGTGTCATCGGCTCCCACGAGGGGTGTCGGCTTGCGGTAATGGATGTCGAACATGCGCGTGCGGTTGCCGCGGGCGATCGTGTAGACGTCGCGCATGCCTTCGCTCGTCGCAAGGAGCACCTTCGCGCCTCGGCGTTCGAGCAGAGCGTTCAGGCCCTGGGTGGTGCCGTGCACGAACGAGGCGATCTCGTCGGCCGGTACGTCGAGCTGCGCGATGGCCGCGAGCACGCCCTCGGTGAGGTCGCCGGGCGTGGTGTCGGCCTTCGAGGCGCGAACGATCCCGGTGTCGGTGTCGTGGACGACGATGTCGGTGAACGTGCCGCCGATGTCCATGGATACGCGGTATCGCATGCCATGCCTCCTTGCGTCTGTGGTGCTGGGTAGCAGCGTAGGAGGAGGCGAATCCGGTCGACTGTGCGCGCTGCACAGCTGGGGTGTGACGCGTGTGCAGTCGGTCAGGTCACTGCGTCAGCGGGTCTGGTGTTCGGGCGACCTCGCGGCGACCGGCCCGCCCAGCGGCTGCCAGACGTCCTCGTGGAGGTGCTCGATCCGGAGACCGTCGCGGGCGCGCACCAGCACCGCGCTGTTGCGGGAGAGCTCGGGAATGGCGGGTGCGCCCGAGCCGTCGACGCCGTCGACACGGAGCCACCAGGTGGCGATCACGACCTCATCGATCGTTCGGATCGTGAGGTGTTCGACAGTGAGCGCGGTCTCCACGAATCGGTCGGAGAGCTCTGGCGGACTCACTGCCGGGGCGTCATGGGTCGATGCGGGCTGTTCCGACGCGGCACGCCCGGCACGCAGGCGTTCAAGGCCGACGGGCCCGGCAACCAGGTCGGGAGCGGCGGAGTCGAACATCGTGATCGCGGGGGAAAGCCACGCGTCGATCACCGTCGTGTCGCCGCGGAGGTATCCGCTGTAGATCTCGTCGAGAAGGGCAGCCACCTCGGGCGTGGTCGCGTCGTCGGGCTCGGAGACGTGCATGCCGTGAGCGTACGGCCGACCGGCGGATCGGCGCGCATCGGGCGGTGCGAAGTGGCGGGCAGACCCGCTCATCACGGCCGCGGAAACGGTTCAGCGCTGAGGACCACAGCGTCCGACCGTGCGGCTGATGAGACAGTGAGACGAACCGGTCAGGGAGTGAGCAGCGTGGTGAGCGCATCGGACCAGATCGGGAACGCCGCCCACCCCGCGATCACGACGCCGACGAACACGCCGAGCCCCCAGACCCCCCGACGCCGGCTCGCGCGGTCGACCGCGATCCGCAACCGGTCGAATCCGTCATGATCGACCGGCTCGTCCCCAGGCATCCGCCCCCATGCCCCGGGCTGTCCCGCGACCGAGGCAAGGCGCTCCACCTGCTCGGGCGTCAGCACCACCGGCCGGCGCCGCAGCCATCTGACCAGGTCGGTCTCGCGCACCACGACGACATCCGCGGGTCGCTCGCGCACCGTCATCCGCTTCGCCCCGGCGATCGCGATGATCGGGGTGACCTCGACGGGCGTGCCCACGGCCACGGACAGCAGGTTCGCCGTGCGCTTCGCCTCGTACGCGGCGTTGCGCAGATGGTCGGTGCGCTGGCCGTTCACGAGGATGCGCTTCGCGCCGACCCACACGGTCTGCCCGCGGTGGTGCTTCGTGTTGATCGTGAACACGCCCGCCGGCCCGATCACGACGTGGTCGAGGTCGCTCGAGCCGGATCCGATCGGGACCGAGTGCAGCACGACCCACCCCGGTCCAAGCGCCTCGAGGCGCCGCGCGACCTCGAGCTCGCCGAGTGCGCCCAGGTACCAGGGCTCGGCGTCGCGTCCGAGCGGCGAGACGCCGAAGAACCGCTGCACGGCGGTGTTCGGCGGCACGGTCGACTGCACGCGCAGGCATTCGGCGATGACGGATGCCGCGGGGCGGCGGTGGGCGAGGGAATCGACGCCATGCACGTCGGCGGGGATCGGGTCAGGCGATGACGTCATCGGTGGGCTCTCGAGTCGCGGCAGGGTGGCTCGATCGTTCCAGCGAGGTCGAACCGGACGGAATCCCCCGAAGAGGGGTGAGTCGTCGGCCCGACGACCGTGTGCTTCGACATCGGGCGCCGGTAGCGTCGGAACATGCCGGAAGAGCTCGTGCGCATCCTCGACGATGCGCCGCCTGCTGCCTCGCTCAGCCCCTCTTCCCAATCGCCCGACACGCTTCGTCGACTCAGGCGTTGGGACCGGATGAAGGCCGATCTGGCCCTCTCAGAGGAGCACCTCGAGCATCTCCGCGATCAACTCGGGTTCATCGACGCGAGCTGTGCTCGCTTCGATACGGGAGTGCACGCGGAGGCGAAACGACTTGCCATCGCGGTGCGCGTGCTCGCCTACGACACGGCGGTCAGCACGGGATTGCTGACTCGCATGGGAGTGACCCAGGTACTGCCGTGGGCGGATGGGACGATCCCGGGCGGGCCACGCGTCGTGAGGCGGGCGAAGGAGCTCGGGGTGGCGCCGGTCGGCTCCCTCCTCACGGTGATCCCGAGCGAAGCGGATGCGACGTGGGCGCCGGCGTTCTCCCAAGTGCCGTTGGGTCCGCACCGGGTCGGATTCACCTACTGGTGGCAGGTCCCGAGGATCTTCGACAACCGGGGGACGGAGGCGTCCCGCCGCGAGGTCGTGCTGTGGCTGGCGCATCATGATGGCGGTGCGCACGTCGACACCCTCCCGGACGCGTACCGAGCGATCGCGCGCGGCAGCAGTGTCGGCGACTTCTTCAGCAGATTGGGCCGGTCCGCGAAGGACGACTCGCCGGTTCCGGCAGCGATGCGTCAGATCGCCGAGGAGGTGCGGTTCACGGTGCGGTCGGCATTGGGCGATTCGGTGGGCTGAACCGAGCCTCCCGCTCGGGCAGTCGGTTCAGCGCCGCGAAACCCACCGTTGACCCAACCTTCAACCCCCGCTATCGTCGCAAGGCTGCGCACCCGCGCGGCATCCCGGAGACCTGCACGAGGAAGGACGAGCCGCCGTGTATCTGCAGCGCACGAATCGCCAGTCCTTCATCGAGCCCGCGAAAAGCCGCCAAGAGCGGCGGCTTCGCACGCTCGAGCAGGTGCTCGAACCGGCACGCTGACGCCGCCGCGGCCCGATGGCCGCGAGCAACCGCGTCACCCCGTGCCATCCGAGGCCCGGGGTTTCCTTCCGTCTGCGCGCGACGGGAGCCCTCGGGCTCCGCGATCCGCACCGACCCGCCCGCCCGCGAACGCGGGAACGGAGCGGTGCGACATCCAGAACGCAACGCAACCAGACAGGAAAGGAACATGGAGAAGCTCTCCGCACGGCTCGTGTCGTGGGCGAGCCTGATCGACGAGAAGACCGTCGAGCAGGCCCGCACGTCGTCGACGATGCCGTTCATCTACCCGCACCTCGCGCTGATGCCCGACGCGCACCTGGGCCTCGGCGCCACCGTGGGGTCGGTCATCCCGACGCTCGGCGCGATCATGCCGGCGGCGGTCGGCGTCGACATCGGCTGCGGCATGATCGCCGTGAAGACGCAGTTCGAGGCATCCGACCTGCCCTCCGACCGGAGGGAGGTCCGGGAGCAGATCGAGCGCGCCATCCCGCTGTCGGCCGGTCACGCGAACCGCAAGGTGGTCGCGACCGCCGAGCCGCGGATCGCCGAGCTCGAGGCGCTCGCCGAGGCGAAGGGGTTCGACCCGGCACGATACCTGGGCGACTGGCAGCTGCAGCTGGGTTCGCTCGGCAGCGGCAACCACTTCATCGAGGTCTCGCTCGATGAGGCGGATGCCGTGTGGCTGTTCCTGCACTCCGGAAGCCGGGGCGTGGGCAACAGGATCGCGCAGCACCACATCCGGGTCGCGCAGGAGCTCTGCCGCAAGTGGTGGATCGACCTGCCCGACCGGGACCTCGCGTACCTCGTGGAGGGCACGCCGGAGTTCTCGCGGTACATCGCGGAGCTGCGGTGGGCGCAGCACTTCGCGCTGCTGAACCGGGAGGAGATGATGGACCGGGTCATCCGGCAGGTCTCGGAGTGGGTCGGCGCGCCGGTGGAGGAGCGGGAGCGGATCAACTGCCACCACAACTTCACCGAGAGCGAGGAGCACTTCGGCAAGCGGGCGTGGGTGTCGCGCAAGGGTGCGATCCAGGCCGATGCTGGCCGGCCGGGCCTGATCCCGGGTTCGATGGGTACCGCGTCGTACGTGGTCGAGGGGCTGGGTGATCGGATGTCGCTGAACTCCTCGCCGCACGGTGCGGGCCGGACGTACTCGCGCTCCGCCGCCCGGCGGACCTTCACGCAGGATCAGCTGCGGGAGGCGATGGCCGGCATCGAGTTCCGCGACACCGACGCGTTCATCGACGAGATCCCGGCCGCGTACAAGCCGATCGACCGGGTGATGGCGGATGCCGCGTCGCTCGTGCGGGTGCGGCACACGCTGCGGCAGGTGGTGAACGTGAAGGGGGACTGAGGCGCCCTACGCCGCTCAACAGAGGGTGACGGATGCCGCGGCTCGCGCCCGCTCGGCGACGGGTGGGCGCGAGTCGCGGTGCTCCACGTCGCCCGACTGACTGCGGCAGTCGAAACGTGCGAGTGCGACCTCCCCATGCCTGCCGCGGCTCATAGGCTTCCGTTCATGGCCTCTGGATCCGAGAGTGAAGAGCCTGATGTGCTGAACGCGCTACGTGATTTCGTGGCCGAACGCGATTGGCGACAGTTCCATACGCCAGCGAACCTCGCAAAGAGCATCAGCATCGAGGCGGGCGAACTCCTCGAGTGCTTCCAGTGGGATGATGCGGCGGAAAGTGAGCGTGTCGTCGAGGAACTCGCGGATGTGCTGACCTACTGCTACCTGCTCGCCGACCGGCTCGGCGTCGATCCGGGCCGCATCATTCTCAACAAGCTCGCGCAGACGCGGAGCAAGTACCCGGTCGATCGAGCACGTGGCAGGAGCGCGAAGTATGACCAGCTTTAGGGTGGAGCACTTTCCGTTCTCCAAGCAGGCGGTGCGGACGTGGGCTGAACCCGACGGGCGACACGCGAATTGGCCCGTCGTGTACACGATCAGCGACCACGCCGAGGTCTACGTCGGTGAGACGTTGAACGCGGCGGGTCGGCTCCGGCAGCACCTCGACAACGAAGGCAAACAGCATCTCAACGCTGTTCGTATCGTGATCGACGAGACCTTCAACAAGTCCGCTTGCCTCGACCTCGAGTCCTACTTGATCCGACTCTTCGCGGGCGACGGACGATTCAAGGTGATCAATCGCAACGAGGGCATCACCGACGCTGACTACTACGACCGGGTGAAGTATCGCAACACGTTCGACGAGATCTTCGAACAGTTGCGTACGGCGGGAATGTTCACCCGGGGCATCCCGGAGATCGAGAACAGCGACCTCTTCAAGCTCTCGCCCTTCAAGGCCCTCAACCAAGAGCAAGCAGTCGCTATGGAAGGCATCCTTGAAGGGCTCTTCGAGGACTTGGAGCAAGGCACTCGCAGCACCGTAGTGGTTCAAGGCGATCCCGGTACCGGTAAGACGATCGTCGGTGTGTTCCTCATGAAGCTGCTGCGCGACATCCAGGCCGCGAATGCCAATGATCGGCCGGAGACCGATTCGCTCTTCTCCGACTTCTTCCTCGAGGATCATTCGGAGTTGCTGCGTGATTTCCGGATCGGCATCGTCGTGCCACAACAATCCCTGCGCAGGTCGATCCAGAAGGTCTTCGCGAAGACCCCCGGCCTCGACCGTCAGATGGTGCTCACCCCCTTCGAGGTCGGCGGGTCGGACGATGATTTCGATCTGCTCGTGGTCGACGAAACCCATCGGCTGAATCAGCGCGCCAATCAGCCAACGGGCGTGCTCAACAAGAAGTTCCGAGAGATCAACGGTGCCTTGTACGGCGACGACGACCTGACCAAGACCCAGCTCGACTGGATCCGTTCCAAGAGTCGCCATCAGGTCTTCCTTCTGGATGAAGCGCAGGCCGTCCGGCCGGCGGACCTGCCGAGGCCCCTCCTCGGTGAACTCGTACGTGAGGCCAAGGGAGCCCATCGCTTCTATCCACTCGCTTCGCAGATGCGGGTCGCAGGCGGTGCGGACTACATCGACTTCATTCGGCGCCTACTGCGCGCTCAGGCTTCCGATGCCGGAGCTTTCGCAGGCTATGACCTGCGGCTGTTCCAGAATCTCGGTGAGATGCACGATGCGATCCGTGCTCGGGACGAAGAGCATGGACTTGCGCGCCTGGTGGCTGGCTACGCCTGGCCGTGGAAGTCACGCAAGGACGCTTCGGAATTCGACATCGAGCTCGACGGGGTGGCCTTGCACTGGAACCGCACGGCGGTCGACTGGATCAACTCCGAGGGGTCTATCGACGACGTTGGCTCGATCCACACCGTTCAGGGCTACGACCTGAACTACGCCGGAGTGATCATCGGCGAAGACCTGAGACTCGACCCGTTGACCGGCAAGGTGCGCGCCCATCGCGCCTCCTATTACGACACCAAGGGCAAGGAGAACAACCCGACCCTAGGCATCACTTACGACGACGAAGCCCTGCTCGAGTTCATCTTGAACATCTACGCGGTACTACTCACCCGTGGGATACGCGGGACGTACATCTATGTATGTGATCCTAGACTTCGGTCGTATTTCGAATCATTGCTGGGTACCGGAACCCAAGCGCGGCTACAAGCGACCCACTCCCGCAGGCGCTCGGAAGGAGCACAGTCACGACTCTAGGAACGCGGCGCGTCGGGCGAAGACCGAGTCACGAGATACTCATACAGACTTGTCTCGATCGGCGAATCCATGTTCAGTCGCATCCTTACAACGTCCAATTGCGCACGTTGCCCAACTGGCATTTGCTCCTGGCGGGCTTCCGCCGAATGTGCTCGGCCCAGATAGTAGAAGTCGGAGCCTTCGGCGTCATCCTTCTTCGCGAAGAGATGCAGAGGAACTCGGTTCTCAACGATTGCCCGAACCTCATTGCTTCGCAGCGTCCTGCGACTTCGAGTGAACCATGTAATCGCCGATTCGCTTATGAACTCATCTTCATATCTAGTGCTTTCGGAGACACTATCTGCCTTGTGATAAGTAATGAAGATAGGACACGTGCTTGAGGTGTAGTCGACCTTGTAGCCATAGATCGTGCTCTGTTCATTCGACTCCCAGTTGAGAAGCCGGCAGGCGTCCTTTCGTGAGTATCGTTGCCCGACCTCGAGAGTTCCGAACCACCGATAGTGGTGCCGAGCGAGGTACAGACCGGTCTCAATAACATCCCAGATGTGGGCGGCGAAAGTTTGGCTCGAGCGCATGAGTTCGCGAAGGCGAGGATCGAGGTTGAACATTCCGTCGACGAGCGTGACCAGGGGTCGACCGCCGTACTTGCGGCGCTCAGCCTCCGTGAAGAACTCCAGAGAGAGAACCCTACTCACAGACCGCACGGTGGAGGATTCCGAATTACACCGTTCACGTTCGAGGAGCCGAACGTAGTCGTCTTGTGTGACAGAACCCTCGTCAGCAAGAAGCGACTGAAGTAAGAGCAATTCGTGAGGACGCTTGCCGTTGAGCAACTCGGCGGACAGGAATGTCAGGACCGCCTCCTGAGCCTCTGTGGGAGCGCTATCGACGCGCTTCAATGCGACGAGGAGGCTCCAGTAGCTTCCTCGCTTCCCAGCGACAACCGTTGGATCGGCTGCGTCGAAGCGGGCAAAATCCATTAGGCGCGGACTGTGGCCAAGCCGGTTCTCCAGCTCGACAAGAGTCCGCTTCAAGTTTTGCATGCTGTCGAGCGAGGTATTTGCCAGCGATTCAAAGATGCGATCGCGTGAAATTGCATCGAAGTTGACGCTGGAAAGCCCGGATATTGCACCCGCTTCCTGGGCGTCGATCAAGCGCTTGCGGATCGAGTCCTTGTTGAGACTGTTGTCGCCAAACAATGCGATGGGGATCAAGTAATTGTTGGCGTAGTTCCCAATGAAATCGATTACAACTAGATGGTCCTTCCCGGCGGCCTTCCGCAGCCCGCGGCCAAGCTGCTGCGTGAAGATGATGCTCGACTGCGTTTGTCTCAACATCACGACCTGATTGACGGTGGGGATATCGATGCCTTCGTTGAATACATCGACCGTCAGTATGTAGTCCAGCTCGCCTCGCTCGAGCTTCTCGACCGCGGACTCCCGCGTTCCGATTGAGTCGTCGCCGGTGAGCGCGACAGTGCGAAGACGCCTTCCGTGGACCTGTCGGTCGTTGAGTAGGTTCGAGAGTTCGATCGCCTCGTGCTTACGGCTGCAGAAGATTAGGCCCCGGACGGACGCTCCGGCATGTCCATAGGTTGCAACGGCGCGCACAATGTGGTCCGCGCGCTCGGGCGCTACTAGCTGAGACAAATTGGAGGTGTCGTCGATGATGTCGCCCTCCGCCGTCTGGAAGTCGGTCACCCCGTAGTAGTGGAACGGAGCGAGCATGTCTTCCTCGAGCGCTTTTTGGAGGCGAATCTCGTACGGAACATTAAAGTCGAAGAGCTCGAAGATATTGAAGTCGTCTGTACGCTCGGGTGTGGCTGTAACTCCCAGAATAAACTTGGGCTGCAGGTAGTCGATCATGCGCCGGTAGGTGCCGGCCCCGGCGCGATGGACCTCATCGATGAGCACGTAGTCGAATGCATCGGGGCGGATGAGGCGCAGATTTTCTGGGCGTGAAAGAGACTGGACGGTCGCGAACACATAGCGCCGATCGACCTCGCGGGAACTTCCGACAAACTTGCCGAAGTCGTCTCTGGGCGCATCTAGTACTCGACGAAACTCGTCGATTGCCCGATCCAGAATCTGCTCGCGGTGGGCGATGAATAGGACGCGAGCGGGATCGACCGAACGCACATCGAGCGCCGAGAGAATCGTCTTTCCAGTTCCGGTCGCGGAGATCACCACTGCACGCTCCTCGCCGGCGTCGCGTACACGCTGGATCTCCGCGAGCGCCTCATTTTGCATCGCATTCGGAACGACGGCGCCCTGAGGAATCGGGTCGTCGTCTTCCGGCGTCAAGGGCGTGTGTCGAGGAGGCGGAACGTACGAAGCCTCGTACGAATCGACCCAGCCTGGGGAAAGTGGTGTGCACTCCGCGAGTTGGGCGGTCAGCGCACCACGAATCTGATGAACGATGTCGCCGTCCGGTAGCGCGGAGAACCGCAGGTTCCACTCGTGATTTGTCAGCAGCGCAGTCTCGGTTAGATTTGAGCTTCCGATTATCGCGGTCATACTCTCGTCTTGCTCGAAGACGTACCCCTTCGCATGGAAGGCACCTTTTGCAGCTTGGTGAATATAGACCTCGACTCGTGCGAGGTTCAACAGTTCCCTGAACGCAGCAGGGGAATTGAACCCGAGGTAGGTCGACGTGACTATCGTACCTTCGCCCTCAAAGTCAAGCAGCGCCTGCTTGAGCATCGCGATTGCGCTGGGCGTTACGAAGGCGACTGAGAATGTGAAACTCTTAGAGCGGCGTAGCTCATCGCGGATCGACCGAAGCATTGTGTTTGTGCCTTGGTTCGAGACCAGCAAGGGGTGATAGCGCTGTTCGGCGTCAAGGGCCGAGCTGTCAAAGCCAAACGCGTTGTCACGGCGAATTTGCCCTGAGATGGAGCTCACGAACCGCGGCCCGTCACGCCGCACCGGCAGCGTGGTCCTGCATGACCTTCTGGACCGCAGGCACGTCTGCGGGCGCCCACTCCACGCTGTCGAGAACGGGTATGGGAATCCAACGAATCGCGGAGTGTTCGGTCAACTGAGGCTCGCCGCCGATCAACGTCGCATAATAGGTCGTAAGCGTAACGACGCCAAACGGGTACTCATGACTGGTGGTCTCGACGTGATCACCAATCTGCACTGTGCAGAGAAGTTCTTCGTCCATTTCGCGCGCGAGCGCCTCCTGTGGCGTCTCGTCCGCTTCGACCTTTCCGCCCGGGAACTCCCACAGGCCCGGGAGCGACATCGCTGCGCTACGTTGAGCTGCCAGGACAGTGTCTTCCCTAACGACTACGGCACCGACAACGTTGATTTGCTTCTTCACAGGCGTACTCCGCGCAGCTCCTGGATTGGTGTTTGTATGCAGCTTAGAGTCTCCTTCGTCTGGTGCAGCGGCAGGGCCCAGGACTGATGTCGGCATCAGAGTAGCTCGTGTGGTGCGGTCGCTAGCTGCGGTGCGAGTCAGTGCACGACCACGTCGATGCCCGCCCCGATGCATCCGCGCCCGCACCAGGATCGGGTGACCGGAAAGGGGTACCTCGAGCCGATGGACGAGCGCGTGCGGCTCGGGCGGAGGCGGCGGGCGCGGTTCGACGGGTATGCGGCGATCACGGTGCGGGACGCGGCATCCGCTGCCCAGCTCGCCAAGGAACTCGATGTGCGCGACGACGTCAAGACCGCCTACGTCGAAGGCGGGCCGACGCGGCCGGCGGTGAACGCGTGCGAACGAGAGGTGCCTATGTGCAGCGGCTAAGGCCGACGACCCCCAGACCTGGGGGCTGCCTGTGCGTTCCGTCAGCCAGTACGGTCATTGAGCAGACGAAAGGGCCCTACTCCCGATGCCGAACAACGCGCCTGCGGGCTGGTACGACGACGGATCCGGACGCCAAAGGTGGTGGGACGGAAGTGCCTGGACGGACCGGTTCGGCGACGAACTCACCCCCTCTCCTCCCAAGTCCGTGAGCAAGGCAAGCACATGGAGGGCCTTGCCGACAGCGAAGCGATGGTTGGTCGTTGGCGGCTTCTTGATCCTCTTGGTGGTGGGGACGAGTGGCGGCTGGGGCGCACTTTTCGCATTCATCGGCTTTGCCGCTCTGATCGTCGGTGTGATCGGGCTTGCGCGAGGCTCCTTCGAATTCATCGGGATTCGCACACGACCGATTGCGGCGGCGGTCGTCGCCGGCGCGTTGGTCGTGATGATGGTCGGAGCCGGGATCACCGGCAGCTCGGCTTCGAAGGTCAGCGCGGAGTCCGACGCGAGTCATTCGCTCGTTTCGCCGACCATCACTCCGCGGGCAACCGCCTCTCCGACTCCGACGCCGGTTCGGGTCGTCAAGCAGGAAAAGGAAACTGAGGCGATCCCATTCGGTTCGTCCTCGGTCGATGACTCGAACCTCGATGTCGGGCTCACGGAATTGCGAACGCCCGGCGCTGACGGCGAGCGCACGGTCACCTACGAAGTCGTCATTGTCGATGGCGTACAGATCAGTCGGACGAAGCTCCGCGAAACGGTCACCAAGCAGCCTGTGGATGAAGTCACCGCGGTCGGAACGAAGGTTCCGCCGCCGCCCCCGCAGCCGGCTCCCGAGCCCGAACCTGCAGCGCCGAGTGGCTGCGACCCGAACTACGAGTGGGCGTGCGTGCCTATCGCCTCCGACGTCGATTGTGCTGGCGGAAGCGGCAACGGGCCGGAGTACGTATGGGGACCCGTGCACGTGATCGGATCGGACATCTATGACCTCGACCGCGACGGCGACGGGGTTGGCTGCGACTGAGCGGAGGTGACCCTCCGAAGGTAGTGCCTGGCCATATCGCCGAACCCGCACATCTCGCTCATCGAACGGTGCGAGATCGATCAGGCGGGACTCGCACGACCTTGGCCTTGGTCGGCCCTGACGAGTCGTTCGGTCCGTCGCTGGGGTATTCAACGCTGGTTCGTCGACCGCATCATGGGCAATGTGGGCCGGACGGACCAGATATCGAGCGGTTGCCTGCATCGCCTGGCGAGGGTCGTCTCCTCCGGGCCCACCCCGATGCATCCGCCCCCACCCCGGCGCATGATCGCCACGTAACCATCAGAAGTGGCCGGCCGCCCGCGCGCGGCGCCCAGCGCACGCGCGCGCACGACCGCCATCCGCAACGGAGGGGAGCGGATCATGGGCATGATCGACGGCACGGAGCTCGACCCGGTCGACGCACAAGACGTGCAGCGGCGGGTGGTCGTGAAGGTCACCGATGCGGCGCGGCGCGAGCGGGCGTTGAAGGAGCGTCCGGGTGAGCGGCGGGCGGGGGAGCAGGAGGACGACGTCGGGCGCGAGCTGGTCGATGCGGTCGGGTACCTCGGGGATGTGCTCGCGGAGTACCAGCGGCGGGTGGCCGGGGAGGCGTACCTCGAGCCGATGGTCGGGCGCGACGAGCGCGAGCGGCTCGGGCGGGGGCGGCGGGCCCGGTTCGACGGGTATGCGGCCATCACGGTGCGGGACGAGGCATCCGCTGCCGAGCTCGCCAAGGAACTCGACGCGCGCGACGACGTCGAGACCGCCTATGTCGAGGGCGGGCCGACGCCGCCGCCGGTGAACGCGGGCGACGACCCGCGCAGCGGGAACCAGGGGTACCTGGATGCCGCGCCCGACGGCATCGACGCGCGGTGGGCGTGGGGTGCGACGGATGGCACGGGCATCGGGTTCGTCGACCTCGAGCAGGGGTGGACGCTGAACCACGAGGACCTCGCGGCGGCCGGCATCACGATCATCTCGGGCGTGAGCCAGGCGTACCACGGGCACGGCACGGCGGTGCTCGGCGAGGTCGTCTCGGTCGACAACACGAAGGGCGGCGTGGGCGTCGCGCCCGGGGCATCCGCTCGGGTCGTGTCGCAGTACCGCACGTCGACGAGCTACAGCACCGCGGCGGCCATCATCTCGGCGGCCGACGCGATGTCGCCGGGCGACGTGCTGCTGCTCGAGGCGCAGACCACCGCGGGCGGGTCGTCGACGTCGTACCTTCCGGTCGAGGTCGAGCAGGCGGTGTTCGACGCCATCCGCGATGCGGTCGACGCCGGCATCGTGGTCGTCGAGGCGGCCGGCAACGGCGGCAACGACCTCGACGACTGGACGGATGCCTCCGGCCGCCACCTGCTGAAGGTCGGCGACGACGACTTCCGCGATTCCGGGGCGATCATGGTCGGCGCCGCGTCATCCGCCGCGCCGCACGCGCGGCTGTCGTTCTCGAACCACGGCAGCCGCATCGACTGCTACGCGTGGGGCCAGAACGTCGACACCACGGGCGACGGATGGACCGGCACCTCGACCACGGCGTACACCGGGTCGTTCGGCGGGACGTCCGGTGCCAGCCCGATCGTCACGGGCGCCGCGGTGCTGCTGCAGAGCTGGCGGAAGGCGCGGAAGGGGAGTCCGTTCTCGCCGGGGAGCGTGCGTTCGTGGCTCTCGTCTTCGCTCAACACTCCCAGCGCTAACCCCGCGACCGACCGCATCGGCGTCATGCCGGACCTGAGGGCGATCTTCGACCGCATCGAGAAGAACGAGCGGTTCCGCATCGACGGCCGGTTCGTGTACTGGGTGTACATCCTGTTCGGGATCATCAACGATGCGCCGGGCGTGATCTGGGTGCCGGGCAAGGGGCCGGTGCCGGTCGATCCCGACTGGCGTTCGCATGCGGTGCGAGGGCGGCGCGAGCTCGTCGCGGCGATCGCGAAGGAGGCGCGGGCGTTCGACGGGCGGTTGACGCCGAAGCAGCTGGACCGGATCGCGGAGAAGGCGTTCAAGAACCTCGGGCGGTGAAGGGCGGATGGCCCGGGGGCGCCGTGATCCGCATCCATCGAGCGCCTCGGCGTCGGCGCGGGTGTCGGCGGCGCAGCGCGTGTCGGTCAGTCGCGTACCAGCTCGACGAGACTCGCGAGCTCGGGGAAGCTGCGCGAGACGGTGACCCAGACCGCGTCGACCTCGGCGCGGTCGTCGTGGTGCGCGACGAAATCGCGGTTGCGCGCGGCCTGCGACCAGAGCGGATCGGTGAAGCGTGACGGATCGGCGGTGACGAGGCGCTTCGCGAGATCGCCGACACGGTTCGACAGAGCTTCGAATGCCAACGGGATCGCTGGATCGCGATCGAAGTCGGCGCGACCGCGGGCAACGAGAGCCGAGGCGGTCTCGAGCGTCGCGGCGAGGTCATCGAGCCAGCGCTCGATGCGGTCGGCCGGCCTCACAGGTCGACGGCCTCGGCGATCACGTCGCGGTCGCGGTCCGGGTCGAGTACGTCGCCGATGACGCGAGATCGCCCGCGCGTCGGTACGGCCGGCCGCCGAGATGCCGCGAACGGATGGTTCGAAGCCGGCGATTCGACCAGTTCCGGCATCTCGATCGGACGGCAGGCGTCAGCGCCGCGCGCCGTCGGGCGCCGTGCTCCACAGCGCCCACGCCACGAGCACCGGCTGCAGGAACAGCCGCAGGAACCGCGCCCGGTCCGTGCGCATGAGCGGCACCGATCGGCCGGTGCGCCAGTGGTGGATGTTGCCAGGGAACACCGCCACGAAGAACGCCGCGATCGCGAGGCCGACGCGCCGGCGCTCGCGGGGGAGCGCCACCGCGGCCGTGCCGAGCATGATCTCGGCCGCGCCCGACGCGATCACGACGGCATCCTTGTCGGCCGGCTCGGTCGCCACCCAGTCGGGCACCGCGATGCGGAACCCCTTCCGCGCCCAGAACAGGTGCGAGAGCCCGGCGAACACCAGCATGCCGGCGAGCAGCCAGCGCGCGACCGAGCGGATGACGGTGAGCGGGCCGGAACGGCGGGGGCGTCGGGTTCGTGCAGGGCGTCGGGTGCGGGTCGGCATCGGGCCAGTCTGGCAGTCGCGCTCGCCGATGGCGGCGGGCGACCCGCGCCGGTTCCGGCAGGGCGCCCGCGCGAAGCGCTGCCTACTCCTCGACGCCGGGGTCGCCGCCGTCGAGCCCGCCGTCCGTCGACTCGCTCATGGGCTGGGCGTCGCCGGTCTCCGACGTGCTGCCGTCGCGCACCTCATCCGGATCCTCGGTGCGCTCCCGAGCGTCCTCGTAGCCGTCGGGTCGCTCGGGCATCTCGGCTGATCGATCCGTGTCGCTCATCAGCGGCTCCCTTCCTCGGGGACGGCGACGCGGTCCGAGCCGCGCGGCCGTCGCGTGATCTCCGTTCCAGCCTCGCCCGATCTGCGCGGCACCGGCAGGGCTTGACACCCGTCGCAGGTCGCGTCCGGGCCTCGGCCGCTCACCGCGACCGTCGCGCGAAGGGCCGTGCGGGCGAGCATCCGCCCACGCGACCCTCGCGACGCCGGTTCGAAGTCGGATGCCTCGAGCATCGCGCCGATCAGTACGGAGATCTCCCACGTGGACGCGCTCCGCTCGTCGTAGTGCCACTTCTGCGCCTTTCGGAACCTGACTTTCCGGCGAAAGTGGCAACCCGCGAGGGCGACGAGCGGGCGCGGCGCGGGCGGGCCCAGCAGTGGGTGGGCACGCGCTCGGCGGGAACGCGAGCGGGGCCGCGCGAGTGCTCGTGCACTCGCGCGGCCCCGTGGCATCCGCTGTCGCCCCTCAGCGAGGCGCTCAGCCCCGCGTCAGACCAGCGCCGCCTCCCGCTTCGCGGCTTCCATCCGGCCGAGCCGCTGCCACGTCTCGACGACCGTGTCGGGGTTCAGCGAGATCGACGAGATGCCCTGGGCCATGAGCCACTCGGCGAAGTCGGGGTGGTCGCTCGGGCCCTGGCCGCAGATGCCGACGTACTTGCCGCGCGAGACGCACGCCTCGATGGCCATGCTCAGCAGCTTCAGCACCGCGGGGTCGCGCTCGTCGAACACGCGGGACATCTCGGCCGAGTCGCGGTCGACGCCGAGCGTGAGCTGGGTGAGGTCGTTCGAGCCGATCGAGAAGCCGTCGAAGTGGTTGAGGAAGTCGTGCGCGAGCACCGCGTTGCTCGGAACCTCGCACATCATCACGACCTGCAGTCCGTTCTGTCCGCGCACCAGGCCGTTCTCGGCGAGCGCCGCGATGACGGCCTCGGCCTCGGCGATCGTGCGCACGAACGGGATCATGATCTTGATGTTCGTCAGCCCCATCTCGTCGCGCGCGAACTTCAGCGCCTGGCACTCGAGGTCGAAGCACTCGCGGAACCCGGGCGACACGTAGCGCGACGCGCCGCGGAACCCGAGCATCGGGTTCTCCTCGTCGGGCTCGTACCGCTCGCCGCCGATCAGGTTGGCGTACTCGTTCGACTTGAAGTCCGACATCCGCACGATCACCGGGTTGGGGGCGAACGCGGCCGCGAGCGTCGAGACGCCCTCGGCGACGCGCTTGACGAAGAAGTCGCGTGCGCCGGAGTACGGCGCGATCCGCCGGCGGATCTCCTTCGCCACCTCCGGGGCCTGGTCGTCGACGTCGAGCAGCGCCTTCGGGTGGATGCCGATCTGGCGGTTGATGATGAACTCGAGGCGGGCCAGGCCGATGCCGTCGTTCGGGGTCTGGGCGAAGTTGAACGCCTGCTCGGGCGTGCCGACGTTCATCATCACCGACGTCGGGATCTCGGGGAGGTCGCCGAGGTCGGTGTACTCGATCGAGTAGTCGAGCGTGCCGTCGTAGACGTACCCGGTTTCGCCCTCGCCGCACGAGACGGTGACCTGCTGGCCGTGGACGAGGGCCGAGGTGGCATCCCCCGCACCGACGACGGCGGGTACGCCGAGCTCACGGGCGATGATCGCGGCGTGACAGGTGCGCCCGCCGCGGTTGGTGACGATGGCCGAGGCGATCTTCATCACCGGCTCCCAGTCGGGGTCGGTCATGTCGGCCACGAGCACGTCGCCCGGGTTGAACTCGTGCATGTCCTCGATCGAGGTGAGCACGCGTGCCGGCCCCGCGCCGATCTTGTGCCCGATCGCGCGCCCCTCGGCGATGACGGTGCCGCGCTCGTCGAGGCTGAACCGCTCGGTGCGACCCGTCCGCCGGGCGACGACCGTCTCGGGTCGGGCCTGCACGATGTACAGCCGGCCGTCGATGCCGTCCTTCGCCCACTCGATGTCCATGGGGCGGCCATAGTGCTTCTCGATGCTCACCGCGTAGCGGGCGAGCTCCTCGATCTCTGCGTCGTTCAGGCTGAAGCGTCGCGCCTCGGGCGGGGTCACCGGCACGAACTCCACGGTGCGGCCGACGGTCTTCGACTTCGTGTAGATCATCTTCGTGGCCTTCTCGCCGACCGTCCGCTTCAGGATGGCGGGGCGCCCGGCGTTCAGCGCCGGCTTGTAGACGACGAACTCGTCGGGGTTCACGGCGCCCTGCACCACGCCCTCGCCGAGTCCGTACGCCGACGTGATGAGCACCGCGTTCGAGAAGCCCGACTCGGTGTCGAGCGTGAACATCACGCCCGACGAGGCGAGGTCGCTCCGCACCATCCGCTGGATGCCCACCGAGAGCGCGACGTCGAGGTGCGCGAAGCCGTGGTGCACGCGGTACGAGATCGCGCGGTCGTTGTAGAGGGACGCGAAGACCTCGTGCACGGCGCGCAGGATCTGGTCGATGCCGCGGATGTTGAGGAACGTCTCCTGCTGGCCGGCGAAGGATGCGTCGGGGAGGTCCTCGGCCGTCGCGCTCGATCGCACAGCCCAGGAGACCGGGTCGTCCGGGTCCTCGCCCTCGGTGAGCGCCGCGTAGGCGGACCGGATCTCGGCCTCGAGGTCCTCCTGCAGCGGGGTCGAGATGATGTCCTCGCGGATGGCACGGCCGGCCCGGGCGAGGGCCAGCGTGTCGGAGCTGTCGAGGGCGAGCAGGGTCGCGGCGATCCGGTCCTCGAGGCCGGTCTGCGCGAGGAACGTGCGGAAGGCGTCGGCCGTGGTGGCGAAGCCCTCGGGCACGTTCACGCCCGCAGCGCCGAGGTTGTGGATGAGTTCACCGAGCGAGGCGTTCTTGCCGCCCACCTTCCCGATGTCGTCGAGGCCGAGGTCGGAGAGCCAGAGGATGTTGGTGGTCACGGT
Source organism: Agromyces binzhouensis (assembly GCF_004135055.1). Classification (GTDB taxonomy): domain Bacteria; phylum Actinomycetota; class Actinomycetes; order Actinomycetales; family Microbacteriaceae; genus Agromyces; species Agromyces binzhouensis. The sequence goes on from NZ_SDPL01000010.1 coordinate 21,352, forward strand.
GGACTCCCTTTCATGAAGCGATGGGGACCGGTGTGTTCCGGTGATTCGAGATTGCCTCACAAACGGGGCGTGCCCTCGCCAGAACGGGACGAAAGAATCGCATAAATTACGCGAATCGTGCGGAAATCACGCCCTTGACCGACCTAGTACGCAAAGAACGTGTGAATATTTCGTGCGTATTACACGATCGGGTGCGTGGCGAGGTGCGCGGCCGTCAGGCCCCAGCGGGCGGCGTCGCCTCGCGCAGCAGCCGGAACTCGTGTCGGCCGAGCAGCCTGAGCACCCACTCGGCGGGCGGCCCGAACGCCCGGAGGCCGGCATCCGTCGCCATCGGCTCGGGCGCCTCGACGGCGATCTCGCGACGCTTCCAGCCCACGGTGCCGCCGCCCGCGGCGATGAGGTTGCGGTACCAGTTCACCTCGTCGCCGTAGGTGAGCTCGGCGACGAACCCACCCGGCACGCGCGCCAGGATCAGGGGCGTCTCGAACGTACGGCCGCTCCTGCGCCCCACGGTGCGCACGAACGAGAACGGCGGGATGCCGCGGCGCGCCATCCCCAGCGTGACGTGGTTCAGCGTGTGGTTGATGAACGTCAGCCACCCGCGCGTGAACCGTCCCATCGCCATGCTCCGACCGTACGGCGCACCGAACGTGGCGTCGAGCGGATGCCCCGCGGTTCGCGGCGCGTGCGGGCGCCGTGCCGCGGCATCCGTCGTCGTCGCCGGAGCGGGCGGCGCCCGCCCGACCTACCGGTGCAGGTGCGCCGGCTGCCCGGTCGCGCCGCGGATGTCCTTCTCCGCGGTGTGCAGCATCCGCTCGGCGAGGTTGCGGAGCGCGCGCGAGACCGCGAGCTCGTCGCCGATCTCGGGCACGCTCGGATCGAGCGGATTGCGCTGCGCGTGGCCGTCGCCGGTTACGTCCAGGCCCGCGGGCGTGTGCAGGCTGACGTGCGCCCACGTCGTGTCCTCTTGCTCGTCGATGTCGACGGTGACGCTCCACTGCTTCGTCGCAGTCATGGAACTCACCACCCCTCCCCGGTCGGTTCCATCGTCAGCGTAGCCACGGGGCCGGAGGGCGGCGGCAAGTCCGTGCAAGGTGTCCACTCGGCGGCGATGCGGGTGCGGGTGCGGGTTCGCAGGATGAGCCGGGCGATGGTCGCCTGGGCGGATGGATCGGGCGCGTCATCCTGCGAACTCGCACCTTGCACGAGATGCCCGCGCCACCGCCCGCGCGCCACCGCCCGCGCGCCACCGCCCGCGCGCTACCGCACGAGCCCGATCGCGAGCCCGTCCCACCCCTTCGCGCCGACGGTCTGCAGCGCCGTGGCATCCACCCGCGGGTCGCCGCCCAGCAGCTCGAGGCCGCGCCTCGTGCCGACCACCATCGGGTCGACGCTGGCCCCGTCGGCGACCTCGCCGCCGCGGCCGATGTTGTCGACGACGATGACGGTGCCCGGATGCCCCAGCCGGATCGCCCAGTCGAGGTAGAGCACGTTCGACTCCTTGTCGGCGTCGATGAACACGAGGTCGAACGGCTCCTCGCCCAGCCCGGCGAGGCGCTCGCCGAGGAGGGGCAGCGAGTCGGCGGCGCGCCCGACGACGATCTCGACCCGGTCCGAGACCCCCGCCCGCTCGAGGTTGGCGCGGGCCACGGCCGCGTGCCGCTGCTCGAGCTCGAGCGTCACCACCCGGCCGTCCGGGCGGATGCCGCGGGCCAGGTGGATCGTCGAGTACCCGCCGAGGGTGCCGATCTCGAGCGCACGTCGGGCTCCCGTCATGCGGGCGAGCAGGGTGAGGAACGCGCCGGCGAGCGGCGTGACCTCGATCGCCGGGAGGCCAGCGGCGAGCGAGTCGCGGCGGGCGGCGACCAGGTCGGGGTCGTCGTCGAGCAGGGTCGCCGCGAGGTAGTCGTCGACGCGGCGCCAGTTCTCGAGGGTGGGTTCGGTCATGGCGTCAGCATCGTCCGGGTGGGGCGGGGCGTCAACGGGGTGCCGAACACCTCAGCCGCGCCAGGCCCCGAGCTTCTCCGGGTTCATCACGATCCACACGTCGACGACGCGCCCGGCGACCACGTTGAAGTTCACGATGCCGATGAGGGCGTCGCCGCGGACGACCGCGAAGCCCGTGCCATCCGTCGTCGCCCGCGGCTCGATCCGGTCGCTCGGGTTCTTCGCGAGCAGCCCCAGCAGGAACCGCGCCACGTTCTCGGCGCCGAGCACCGGCCTGCGCGCCGCCGAGACGACGCCGCCGCCGTCCGAACGCAGGGTCACGTCGGGGTCGAGCACGCGCGTGAGCGCGGCGAGGTCCCCGGCCTGCGCGGCGGCCGCGAAGGCG
>NZ_SDPL01000100.1 GCF_004135055.1 Agromyces binzhouensis
CTGCGCGCCGCGCACGCGCGCGGGGCACGGCTCGCCGCGATCTCGACGGGCGCGTTCGCACTCGCCGCGACCGGGCTGCTCGACGGGCGCCGGGCCACGACGCACTGGCACTACACGCGAGCGCTGCAGGCGAGGCATCCGCTCGTCAGGGTCGACGAGAACGTGCTGTTCGTCGACGAGGGGCAGGTGCTGACGTCGGCGGGCGCGGCATCCGGCATCGACCTCTGCCTGCACCTCGTGCGACGCGACCACGGCGTCGCGGTCTCGAACCACGCCGCCCGCCGGCTCGTCGCCGCGCCCTACCGGAGCGGCGGCCAGGCGCAGTACGTGCCGCGCGCGCTGCCCGAACCGCTCGGCGAGGTGTTCGCGGCGACCCGGCAGTGGGCGATGGAGCACGTGCAGGATCCGCTGACGCTCGCCGACCTGGCGCGGAACGCGAACGTGTCGCCGCGGACGTTCTCACGACGGTTCGTCGAGGACACGGGCTACACGCCGATGCAGTGGATCCTTCGCGCCCGCATCGACCTCGCCCGCGAGCTGCTCGAGCGCACCGACCTCGGCGTCGAGCAGGTCGCCGATCGGGTCGGGCTCGGCACGGGTGCGAACCTGCGGCTGCACTTCCACCGCATCCTCGGCACGTCGCCGACCGAGTACCGCCACACGTTCTCGGCGTGAACGCGGGGTGAAGGGCGTCAGCCGCGGTCCGCGGGCGCGCGGCTGCGCGCGCGATCGTCCGGGGTGATGCGGACGCCGCCGGTCGCCGTCCGGGTCGCCTGCAGCGGCGACGTGCGCGTCGCCTCGCGCGCGTACGCCGCGCGACGACGGGCCTTGAGTGCGGCCGGGATGCTCGCGATCGCATCGGAGATCCGCGCGATGAGGATGCCTATGACGGCACCGAGCGTATTGGCGACGAGGTCGCGCGGGTCGGAGATGCGGTCGGCCATCGGGATCTGGGCGACCTCGATGAGCAGCGCGAACCCTGCGCTCATGACGGCCGGCACGATCGCGGGCGCCCCGCGGAGCGCGAAGGCGAGCAGCGCGCCGAACGGCACGAAGAGCAGCACGTTGAGCTCGAACTCGGTCTGCGAGCCGATCGTCCACGTGTCGGAGTCGAACCAGATGCGGGGATCGAGGATCCCGCGCGTGGCCTGGTTGCCGGATACGGCGCCGGGCGCCGGGCCGAGCGTGACCCACATCATGACGACGGCGTACGCGAAGAGCAGCACGGCGGCGGTTCGTGAGGGGCGCATCCCTCGATCGTCGCGAGCCAACCTTTGTCCCTCCTGTGCGTCGGGTGGGAGCCGGATCGGCCTCTTGGCGAGATCCTTTCGCATGCTGTCGCTCCAGCCACTGCCGCGGCATCCGTCCCACCATCATGCTGGATCACGCAACAGAGGAAAGGACCCCTGACGTCATGACCCGCATCGCCGTCAACGGATTCGGCCGCATCGGCCGCAACGTCGTCCGCGCGCTCATCGAGCGCGACGCCGACTTCGAACTGGTCGCCGTGAACGACCTCACCGAGCCCGCCGCGCTCGCGCGCCTGCTGAAGTACGACACGGTCGGCGGCCGCTTCGGTCGCACCGTCGAGGTGGACGGCGACGTCCTCGTGATCGACGGTCACCGCGTGAAGGTGCTCGCCGAGCGCGACCCCGCGAAGCTGCCCTGGGGCGAGCTCGGCGTCGACATCGTGCTCGAGTCGACCGGCCGCTTCACCGACGCCGAGGCCGCGAAGGCGCACCTCGCTGCCGGCGCCAAGAAGGTGCTCGTGAGCGCGCCGTCGAAGGGCGCGGACGTGACGCTCGCCTACGGCGTGAACACGGATGCCTACGACCCCGCGTCGCACACGATCGTCTCGAACGCGTCGTGCACGACCAACGCGCTCGCGCCCCTCGCGAAGGTCCTCGACGACCTCGCCGGCATCGAGCACGGCTTCATGACCACGATCCACGCGTACACGCAGGACCAGAACCTGCAGGACGCCCCGCACTCCGATGCGCGTCGCGCCCGTGCGGCCGCCGAGAACATCGTGCCGAGCTCGACCGGTGCCGCGAAGGCCATCGGCCTCGTGCTGCCCGGTCTCGACGGCAAGCTCAACGGCGACTCGATGCGCGTGCCGGTGCCGGTCGGCTCGATCGTCGAGCTCAACGCGACCGTGTCGAAGGACGTCACCCGCGACGAGGTGCTCGCCGCGTACCGCGCCGCCGCCGAGGGCCCGCTGAAGGGCGTGCTCGAGTATTCCGAGGAGCCGCTCGTCTCGAGCGACATCGTCGGCAACCCGCACTCGTCGATCTTCGACGCCGAGCTGACCCGCGTCGACGGCAAGCACATCAAGGTCGTCGCCTGGTACGACAACGAGTGGGGCTTCTCGAACCGCGTGATCGACTCGCTCGGGCTGCTCGCAGCGGCCTGATCGCACCGGCTCCGGTCGGCTCGGGGGGCGGTCCCCGGGTCGACCGGCTCTGACATCGCGTCGGCGGGGGAGTGGAGCCCCCGCCGGCGCGATTGGCGTCTTCGGGCGTCGCGCACTGCCGACCGCTACGCCGGGAGCGAGTAGGGGGTGCCGGGCGGCAGCTTGTCGGATGCCGCGCGCAGCAGGGGCCGGGACATCCGCTCGGCGTTCGCATCGAGGAACGCGACGAGCCCGTCCGGGTCCACGCCGCCCGCATGGCGGAGCGCGATGCCCACGGGCTTCGAGACCACGGGATCCGGATCCTGGAGCAGGCGGTCGGCGAGGCGGAAGAGGTCGGCCCTGGCCTCCGCGTCGCCGCGGCGCAGGAAGCCGAGCGGCGCGGTCATCGCCGTGCGCCGGCGGAGCGGGTCGGATGCCTCGGCGAGCTCGAACAACGGCGCCCTGGATCGCGTGGCGAGGTACTCGCCGACCACGCGCGGCGCGGCGCGATCCACCATGTCCCACGTGTCGATCCGGTCGTGGCGCCGGAGGTAGAGCTCGTATCGTGTGCGCCGCACCTCGTCATCGCGTGATCCGCGGACCGCGAAGTCCATGATGCAGAACGCTGCGAGCCTCGGCTCGTACTCGGGTTCGTCGAGGAGGCGCTCGACCTCGTCGAGGGGCATCGCGGCGTAGCGCTTCGCGATCTCGAACAGGGTGCCCATGCGCACCCCGAGCACGTCTGCGGTGCCGTGGTAGTGCCGTTGCGGGTGCTCGCCCGGAGCTCCGACGGCCCGGAGGTCGGCGAGCAGTCCGACGGCGGTGGGCTGGTCGTCTGCCACCGCTCCACGGTAGTCCGCTCGGCGGCGCCCGCCAACGGGCGACCTCGTCAGCGCTCGGGATCACCCCACGGCGTCGGCGCAGGTGCGACGCGCCGACGACCGGTGCGGGCTCAGCTGTACTGCGAGTGGTGCGGCGAGAAGTCGATGCGCTCGACCTCCTCGAGCACGCGGTTCGCACGCTCGGCCGCGCGGCTGGCGAATTCGGCCGCGTCGCGCGCCTGGGCGGACCTGGTCGTCGCGGCCGCGGCGCCGATGTCGTCGAGGATCGCGCCGATCGCGGACGCGAGGCCGTGCTCGAGCTCGTTGAGGTTCGTGTTGCCGATGAGGAGCCGGCGGTCGGCGGGGCGCAGCGTGACGTGCGCGTAGCCCGCCTTGGCGAGCGCGGTGTCGACGGCGGGAGCCACGAGGAGCTCGAGCTCCTGCGGCAGCGGTCGACGCGTGAAGACCGCCGTGACGGTGTAGCGGTCGGGGGCGTCGACGGTGCCCAGCTCGGGCGGCAGCTCGGTGACGAGGATGCGGTCGACCGCGAACGAGTCCGACTCCTTCGCGGTCTGGCTCGACGGAGGAGTGGTGGTCTGAGAGTTCGCGTTCATCTTCGGAGCGTAGGCCTCCAACATGTACTCCTTCACAGGTTCGCGCGCGCGTGCGCGGGGCTCGAACGGAGCTCATCGGGGGCGCGATCAGGGCGAGATCGGCCGTCGAGATCGGGGTGAAACTGAGAGTTCCTCTGAACATCGGGGCGGTCCGAGGAAGCAGACGTAGCCTGAAAGGAGGCAGGACCGGCAGGCGCCGGATGGCGACGAGAGACGTCCCGCCGGCGCACCGTCGGTGCGGGGAAGCAGGTCGTCATGACCGGAATCATCGAGGTCGCGACCAGGACCGCCGAACGGCGCCCGGCACCGACCAACAGCGACTTCACCGATCTCGCGCGGCTCGTCAAGGGCGCGGGGCTCATGCGGCGGCGGTACGGCTACTACTGGACCAAGCTCATCGCCGTGCCGGTCTCGTTCGCCGCAGCCATCGCCGTCTTCATCTGGATCGGCGACACCTGGTGGCAACTCTTCACCGCCGCCGGGTTCGCGGTGCTGTTCACGCAGACCGCATTCCTCGGTCACGATGCGGCCCACCGCCAGATCTTCCGCTCGGGCCGATGGAACGACTGGATCAGCCTCATCATCGGCGACCTCTTCGTCGGCATGAGCTACGGATGGTGGCAGCACAAGCACACGCGTCACCACGCCTCGCCGAACCAGATCGACGCCGACCCCGACATCGACCTGCCCGTCGTCGCCGTGACGCCCGAGCGCGCTGCGCGGGCCCGCACGCCCGTGATGCGGTGGATCATGTCGCACCAGGGCGTGTTCTTCTTCCCGATCCTGCTGCTCGAGGGGCTGTCACTGCACGCCTCGAGCGTCCGCCGCGTGGTGGTGCGCGAACCCGTGGCTCGTCGGCCCGTCGAGATCGCCTTCCTCGCCATCCGCATCGCCGGCTACCTGACGCTCGTGTTCTTGGTGCTCTCGCCCGGCGTCGCGGCCGCATTCCTCGCCGTGCAGCTCGGCCTCTTCGGCGTGTACATGGGCATGTCGTTCGCACCGAACCACAAGGGCATGCCCATCGTGCCGAAGGGGCTGCGGCTCGACTTCCTGCGCCGCCAGGTTCTGATGAGCCGCAACATCCGCGGAAGCAGGTTCATCGACGTCCTCATGGGCGGGCTGAACTACCAGATCGAGCACCACCTGTTCCCGTCGATGCCGCGGCCGCACCTTCGACGGGCGGCGCCGATGATCGCGGACTACTGCCGCGACCGCGGCGTGCGGTACACGGTGACCGGACTCTGGCAGAGCTACGGGATCGTGCTGCGCTACATCAACCGCGTGGGCCTCGGCGAACGCGACCCGTTCGCATGCCCGCTCGTGGAGCAGCGGGCGAGTCTCACGGCCTGAACGTCGACCCGCGGTTCGGTTCCATAGCGCCGACGAGCATCCTCGGTCGTGTGTCGATTCCGGGGCGCCCCGTTCGACGTCCAGAATGAGAGGCACCTCCGCCTCGCCCGAACCGAGCAAAGGACGACCCATGCGCACCCTCATCGTGACCGAGTTCATCACCCTCGACGGCGTCGTCGACTCCCCCGGCGGCGGCGACCACCCGCGCGCCGGCTGGACCTTCACGGAGGTCCCGTTCGTCGAGGAGGCGTACGAGATCAAGGGCCGCGAGCAGCTCGAGGCCGGGGCCATGCTCATGGGTCGCGTCAGCTACGACGAGTTCGCGCCGATCTGGCCGACGATGACCGAGGAGTTCGCCGAGTACAACGCCATGCCGAAGTACGTGGTCTCCTCGACGCTGACCGATCCCGAGTGGGAGGGCACCACCGTGCTCCGCTCGCTCGCCGAGGTCGCGGCGCTCAAGGAGGGCGACGGCGACCCGATCATCGTGCACGGCAGTGCGACGCTCGCGAAGGGGCTCGCAGCCGCGGGCCTCGTCGACCGGTACCACCTGCTGGTGTTCCCGGTCGTGCTCGGCGACGGCAAGCGGCTCTTCGACGGCAACGAGCAGGGCACGCTGAAGCTCGTCGAGCACGAGGCCTACTCGAACGGCGTCGTCAAGAACGTCTTCGACGTCGTCCGCTGAGCGGTCCGCGACGGATGCCACGGCAGGAACCCTCCGACGAGGCGATCGAGGATGCGGCGGCGGCGAACGCGCACGGCGAGCCGGCGCCCGGCACCCTCGGCGTCGACGGCGAGGCGGTGCCATCCGATGCGCCGACGGATGCCTCGGCCGCGCCCTGGTGGCGACGACGCCCGCCCGCGGATCACGACCGGCTCGCCCGGGGCATCTGGTGGGCGGGACACGTGCAGCTGTTCATCGCGCTCGGGCTCCTCATCGTCTGCGGCGCGATCGTGGTCGTCGGGATCGCACGGAACGACCAGGGGCTCTCGCTCTCGGTGCTCGGGCTCGCGATGGCGGGCCCGTTCGCGGCGTCGGGCGTGATGCTCCGGGCGAGCAGCGGATGGCGGCGTTACTGGGGCCGCACGGATCGTCGCAACTGGGCACCGCGGGTGCTCGTGCTCGCCGCGACCGTCGTCGGCATCGCGATCGTGTCGATCGTGGCCACCATCGTCATCGCGTACCTCCTGCTCGTCTTCGTCTGGTCCTGGTCCTGGTCGCTGTCGAATTGACATGGGCCCAGTCGCGGGGCCTCCGCCTGAGCAGGCGCTGGGTATCGTGACATCCGGGAACAGCGCGCCCGCGGCATCCGTTGGCCCCACCATGACCACCCTCGGAATCATCGGAGCAGGACACATCGGCAGCCAGGTCGCCCGCGCGGCACTGGCCAATGGATATCAGGTGGTGATCGCCAACTCGCGCGGGCCCGAGACGCTCTCGGCGCTCATCGAGGAGCTCGGTCCGCGCGCGCGCGCCGCGACCGCCGCGGAGGCCGCCGCCGCCGGGGACGTCGTCGTCGTGACGGTGCCGTTCAAGGCGTACGCGTCGATCCCGGTCGAGCCGCTCGCCGGCAAGGTCGTCATCGATACGAACAACTACTACTGGGAGCGCGACGGCCGCGTCCCGGCACTCGACGAGGGCCGCGCGACGGTCTCGGGCCTGCTGCAGGAGCACCTGCCGCAGAGCCGCGTCGCGAAGGGGTTCAACCACATCATGGCGAAGGACATCACGACGGGTGGTGCGCCCGCCGGAACGCCCGGACGACGTGCACTGGCCACCTCGAGCGACTTCGAGGATGCCGCGGCCGTCGTCGCACGCCTGTACGACGAGTTCGGCTTCGACACCGTCAACGTCGGGCCGCTCGACGAGAGCTGGCGCGTCGAGCGCGACCAGCCCGCGTACGTCGTGCCGCAGACGCGCGACGAGCTCGTCGCGAACCTCGCGCGCGCGGAGCGCCCCGCCGCCGCGGCCTGACGCGCTCCACACGTGCCGCGCTTGCGCGCGCACGTGCGCCCCGACCTCCGTTCGGACGGAATTCGTCGCCTCCCGGTATCGGGAGGCGACGATTCGCGTCCGAACGGCCACCGGGCGGGCACCGGCCCACGACGACACGTCCACCTTCTGCTTTGCACTCGGCGCTCGACGCGGTATCTTCCTCTGCACCGGTTGACGACGACGTCATGATCGCTCCGACGACCGAGAAGAGGAGACCATGATCTACGAAGACCGGGACCGCCTGAAGCGCGCCCTGCAGGCCAGCGCAGAGGGAACCAGCCGACAGCTCGAGCTCGACGAGGCCGCACGCGAGTGCGCCGAGGCGCTGATCACGGGCGCGATCGACCTGGCGCAGGTCCATGCACAGCGCTACTCCGAGCTGAAGGGCGTGCCCGCCGCAGCGCCGGCCGGAGCCTGAGGCCGAGGGCCCGCGGCACCGCGCCGCGCGCGGAAAACCGCGCGAAACGCGCCGGGTGCATACTGAACCCGAACGCCGGGCCCGACCTCCCCCGACCGGGACCCCGGCTGGGAGGAGACCCGGCATGAACCGTTCGGTGCGCTTCGACGACATCCGCGCCCTGCTCGTGTGCCACGTCGACAACGCCGGCATCTCGCGGGTGAAGGTGCTGCCGCACCGCAGGCTCCTGTCGGCGAGCACGCACGGCGTCACGATCTCGAACAGCGCCGGCGTGCTGTTCTCGGTCGACGACCACCTGAACGCGACGGCCGACGTCGATCCCGTCGTCGGCGACCTCCGCGGCATCGCCGACACCTCGTCGATGGCGATGCTCGACCGCGAGGCGCGGCTCGCGTGGGCTCCGGCCGACCTGTTCTCGCTCGACGGCACCCCGCACCCGACGTGCCAGCGCACCGCCCTGCGGCGCGTGGTCGACGACGCGGAGGACGCGCGCCTGACGTTCGTCGTCGGATTCGAGCTCGAGTGCACGGTGTTCCGCCCCTCGGCCGTCGAGGGCGAGCCGCCCGTGCCGGCGACGACCGGCCCGGCGTACTCCACGCGCGCGCTGCTCGAGGTCGAGGCGTTCGCGTTCGCGGCGCTCGAGGCGCTCGACGTGGCCGGGGTGCCCGTCGAGCAGATGCATCCGGAGTTCGGCACCGGCCAACTCGAGTTCGCGTTCGCACCCCGCGATCCCATGGCGGCCGTCGACGACCTCGTGCTGGCGCGCGTGGTGCTGACCCGCGTCGCACAGCGGCACGGCCTGCTGGTCTCGTTCGCGCCCGTGCCGATCGTCGACGGGTCGACGAACGGATGCCACATGCACCTCTCGGCCCGTCGCGACGGACGCAACGTCTTCGCCGACCCGAAGGCCAAGCTCGGCGTCGCGCCGCTCGGCGCGAACATGATCGCCGGCGTCCTCGACCGACTCGAGGAGGGAATCGCGCTGCTCGGCGGCAGCGTGCTCTCGTTCGAGCGGCTCCGTCCGGGGACGTGGGCCGGGGCCGACATCTGCTGGGGGCCGGGCAACCGCGAGGCGGCGATCCGGTTCGTGCCCGGCCAGGCGGGCATGGGGGCAGAGCAGTCCAACATCGAGGTGAAGCCGACGGATGCCGCGGCGAACCCGTACCTCGCGACGGCCGCGGTCATCGCGGCCGCGGTCGACGGGGTCGCGCGCGACGCGACGCCGCCGAAGCCCGTGCGCGTCGACCCCGCGACCCTCACGGCCGCGCAGCGG
>NZ_SDPL01000101.1 GCF_004135055.1 Agromyces binzhouensis
GCCGCGGCACGAGCGGCGAGGGCTGCGATGCCGAGTCGCTCGCGCTCCCGGGCGCGCAGCAGGCGCTCGTCGACGCGGTGCTCGATTCCGGCACGCCGGCGGTGCTGACGATGCTCGCCGGGCGCCCGTACGCGCTGGGGCGTGCCGCGTCGGAGTCCGCGGGCATCGTGCAGGCGTTCTTCGCGGGCGAGGAGGGCGCCGGAGCGATCGCCGGCGTGCTGAGCGGCCGCGTGAACCCGAGCGGGCGCCTGCCGGTGTCGATCCCGGCGTCGCCGGGCGCGCAGCCGACGACCTACCTCGCGCCGCCGCTCGCGCGCGCCAGCGATGTCTCGAACATCGATCCGACGGCGGCGTTCCCGTTCGGTCATGGACTGGGGTACGCCGCGTTCGACTGGTCGTCGTTCGCGGGCGACGAGGCGTCGATCGCGACGGACGGTGCGACCACCGTGCGACTGCGGGTGCGCAACTCCGGCGAGCGTCGGGGCGCCGAGGTCGTGCAGCTCTACCTGCACGACCCGGTCGCATCGGTCGTGCGGCCCGTGCAGCGTCTCGTGGGCTTCGCGCGCGTCGACCTGCCGCCGGGCGCCGCCGCCGAGGTGCGGTTCACGGTGCCCGCCGACCTCGCGTCGTTCACGTCGCGCACCGGCGAGCGGGTCGTCGAGCCGGGCGAGCTCGTGCTCTCGCTGGGACGCTCGAGCAGCGACCTGGTGCACGCGCACGCCGTGCGGCTGGATGGTCCCACCCGCGTGGTCGACCACCGACGGGCGCTGCATCCGACGGTCGCGATCGAGCGGGTGGGCGTCTGACGGGGTGACCGCGGGGTCGCGTGCGCGAGCGCGGTAGCGTGATGGAACACGCGACGGCGCGACGAGGAGAGCGATGAGCACGGATTCCATGCCGAGAACGGTGATCTGGTGGGGTGTCGTGATCGCCCTGGCCGGCGGTGCACTCATCGCGGCCGCGCCGTACGCGCTGACAGCGTGGTGGGGCATGAACACGGCCGAATGGAGCGCTGCGACCGTCGTCTTCGAGGTCGTCCTCGCAATCGCACGGACGACGCTCGCGCCCCTCGGCGCCGCGCTCATCGCCGCCGGCCTGGTCATGCACTACGTCGACCGTCGTCTGCGCGGCGACCGGATCGCCGACCGTCCGCACCGCTGGCGATTCCCCAGCGCGGAGGAGGCCGAGCGGTGACGCGCTCTCCGGGCGCGGCGACCGGCGGCCGTGTCGTCCTGCGCGGATCGTTCGCGCTCCCGCTGGCGCGACGCGATGCGTTCCGGCTCTTCACGGCCCGGGGCGAGGAGCTCTGGGTTCCGGGCTGGACGCCGCGGTTCTTCGTCGACGACGCCGACGACCTCGAGGTCGGCACGGTGTGGCAGACGCGGGACGACGACGGCCGCCCGACGACGTGGGTCGTGCTCGACTGCGAGCCCGGCCGCGCGGCACGGTACGCGCGGGTCGCCGAGGCGTGGACGGCGGGCACCGTGACGGTCGAACTCGTCGACACCGCCCAGGGCTGCGTCGTGGAGGTCGCCTACGACCTCACCGCGATGACGACGGATGCCGCGGCCGACCTGGCGCGGTTCGCCGACGGGTACGACGCCTTCCTCGACGAGTGGCGCACGACGATCCTCGACCACCTCGCGTCCGGCGGCGCGATGCCGGGTCCCGTCTGACGCGAACTCGGCCGACGGCTCCGGGTGGGGACGCGCTCGCGCGGCGCGACGCCGACTCAGGCCTCGATGTCGTCGAGTCGCGCGATGACGACCTCGAGCAGGCGCGCGAGCTCGCCGCGCTCGGCGTTGCCGAGGTCCTGCAGCACGTCGGACTCGACGACGTCGGAGCTGCGGATCGCGAGGCTGAACAGCTCCCACCCGCCGTCGGTCAGCTTCACGAGGATGCGCGTGCGGTTCTCGGCATCGGGCGTCCGCTGGACGAGGCCGCGATCGACGAGCTTGTCGAGCCGATGCGTCATCGACGAGGGTGCGACGTTGGTGAGGTCGGCGAGCTGGCTCGGCGTGAGCGCGCCGCCGTCCTTCGCGAGCGTGGCGACGACCGCCCACTCCCCCGCCGTGACGTCGAGGTCGGCGAGCTGCCTGGCGTACCACTGGTCGAGCTTCTTCGAGAGGCTCTGCACGGCGGTGATCACGCGCTGCACCGACTCCTCGCCCCCTGCGGCCACGTAGGCCGCGACGGCCCTGCGGTGCTGCTCGGCCGCACTCGGCCCGCGTCTCGCCATGCGGGAATTCTCCCACACGTCTTTCGGTTGCTAAGATTTCGACATCGAAGTATTCGACGCCGAAGCCACGAGGGCGACGGCGTCGCCGCGGCATGCGGCCGCGGCATCCGTCATCGACCTCGCGGTCGACCACGTGAAAGGGGTGCGCCCGTGCGCGCGATGCTGCTCGTCCTCGCTTCGAGCATCGGTTCTCTGGGATGGGGCGGGATCCTGCCCTACCAGTACGCCTATGCCGCGGAGACGAGGGACTGGGGCGCACTCGTCGCGGCCGGCGCCGCATCGCTGTTCTCGGTCGGCGCGCTCGTCGCCGCGCCGCTCGCGGGTCGGCTGAGCGACCGGTTCCCGGCCGTCCGGGTCGCCGTCGTCGCCCAGATGATCGGTGCCGCGGCGGCGGCGTCGCTCATCATCGCCGACGAGCCCGGCGCATTCCTCGCGGGCATGCTCGTGTTCGGGATGGGCCTCTCGGCGGCCGCGCCCGCGAAGCAGGTGCTCGCGCTGCAGTGGTCCTCGAGCGACGACCGACGGAAGGTGTTCGCCTACAAGTTCACGGGCGAGGCGCTCGGCATGGCCGCGGGTGCATTCATCGCCGGGCTGCTCGTCGACCTCGACCGGCACGACGGCCTCGACGTCGGCTTCCTCATGGCCGCCGCCGGGTTCGCCGTGTCGTCCGCCATCATCGCGATCGCCGGTCGCGGCGCCCCGGTGCCGGTCGACTTCGCGAGCGACCCGACCGGCTCGATCACGGCCGTCGAGGCGCGATCGCGCGGCATCCTGCGCATCATCTTCGCCACCCCGGCGCTGCGCTGGACCGCGATCGTGACGATCACCCTGGCCCTCGGCTTCTACGCGCAGTTCGAGTCGGGGCTGCCCGCGTACGGGATCACCGTGCTCGGCGTCGACCCGACCGTCATCGGCACCGCCGCGGCCGTCAACTGCCTCGTGATCGTCGCGATCCAGGTGGTCATGTTCCGGCTCACGGCCAAGCGCAGCGCGCCCGTGCTGCTCATGGGCGTCGGTGCGATCTGGGTGCTCGCCTGGCTCGGACTGTCGGCGGCGCAGCTCGCGCCCGGCCTCGCCGCGGCGATCTTCGTCACGACCTACGGCATCTTCGCCGTCGGCGAGACGATCTACAGCCCCGTGCTGAACCCGCTCACGGCCTCGCTCGCCCCGAAGGGCATGGTCGGGCAGACGCTCGGCACCATGGCGGCACTGCAGACCGCGTTCACGGCGGCCGGCCCGCTCGTCGCGGGGGTCCTGCTCGGCGCCGGCCTCGTCGACGGGTTCCTGTGGATGCACCTCGGCGTGAGCGTGCTCGCGGTGTTCGCGGCCTGGCGCGTGCATCGGGCGCTCATCGTGTCGCGGCGCGAGTCGGAACCGCCGCTCACGCGTCCGATCCCGGTCGCCGGCGGCGCCTGAGCGCGACGGGCCGCGGCTGCGACGCGCGGAGCCTCGGGCCTTCGGTCCGTTGCGGCATCCGTGCCGCTCTGGCAGGGTGTGCGCCGAGACGACCCCGGGAAGCCGAGACGCCCCGGGATGCCGAGGGGGCGAGGCGACGTGGTCACCGTACGAGAAGCGACGTTCCAGCTGTTCCGCGAACTGGGCCTGACGACCGTGTTCGGCAACCCGGGCTCGACGGAGGAGACCTTCCTGAAGGACTTCCCGTCCGACTTCACGTACGTGCAGACGCTCGCCGAGGCCGCCGCCGTCGGTGCGGCCGACGGGTTCGCGCAGGCGACGCGCGCGCCGACGCTCGTCAACGTGCACACGTCGGCGGGTCTGTCGAACGGGATGTCGAACATCCTGACCGCGTTCATGAACCGCACGCCGCTCATCGTCACGGCGGGGAACCAGACCCGCGACATGCTGCTCATGGAGCCGTGGCTGACGAACATCGAGCCGTCGGTGCTGCCGAAGCCGTGGGTGAAGTGGAGCTACGAGCCGGTGCGGGCCGGTGACGTCCCGGCCGCGTTCATGCGCGCGTACGCGATCGCGACCCAGCCGCCGCAGGGCCCGGTCTTCCTCTCGATCCCGCTGGACGACTGGGATCGGGAGGCCGACGGCCCCGCGGTCGTCCGCCGCGTCGCGAACCGGATCGCGCCCGATCCGGCGCGCATCGCGGAGTTCGCGGTGCGCCTGTCGTCGGCGGAGCATCCGGCCCTCATCCTCGGCGCTTCGGTCGCCCGCGAACAGGGCTGGGACCAGGCCGTCACGCTCGCCGAACGGCTGAACGCCACGGTCTGGGCGGCACCGGCCTCGGAGCGGGCGCCGTTCCCCGAGCACCACCCGCTGTACGCGGGCGGACTGCCGTTCGCGATCGGCCCGCTGGCCGAGAAGCTCGCCGGGCACGACGTCGCGATCGTGATCGGCGCGCCCGTCTTCCGCTACTACCCCTACGTCGCGGGGCCGTACCTGCCCGACGGTCTCCAGCTCCTGCACGTCTCGGACGATCCGGCGGAGACCGCGAAGGCTCCGGTCGGCGACAGCCTGATCGGCGATCCGCTGCTCGCGATGCAGGCCCTGACCGAGATCATCGAGGCCCGCCCGGCGCCCATGCGCACGGTCGAGATGCTGCCGCACCGGATGGCGCCGACCGCGGTCTCCGCGGACGCCGAGCAGGAGGCGCCCGAGGGCGTCCTCACCCCGCTGCAGCTGTTCCGCATCCTCAGGGATGCGACTCCGCCCGACACCGTGCTCGTCGAGGAGTCCCCGTCGAACCTCGCCGAGCTCCACGCCGCGTGGCCCGTCGAGGTCCCGGACACGTTCTTCACGTTCGCCTCGGGCAGCCTCGGGTGGAACCTGCCGGCCTCCGTGGGCATCGCGCTCGCGGAGCGCAGGACGGGTCGCAACCGCCCGGTGCTCGCCGTGATGGGCGACGGCTCGCTGCAGTACTCCATCCAGGCGCTCTGGACCGCGGCGCAGCACGACGCGAACCTGATCGTCGTCGTGCCTCGCAACGGCGAGTACGCGATCCTCAAGTCGTTCGCGGAGCTCGAGGAGACCCCCGGCGTGCCGGGCCTCGAGATCCCGGGGCTCGACATCGTCTCGCTGGCGAAGGGCTACGGATGCCGCGGCGTCGAGGCCGGCACGGACGACGAGGTGCGCTCGGCGCTCGCGCACGCGCTCGAGCACGGGGGCACGTCGGTCATCGTCGTGCCGGTCACCCCGACCGTGCCCTCGCTGCTCTAGGCCGCGTCGACAGCTGCCGCCGGGGCCGCCGTGCTGTCCCGCACCACGAGGCTCGTCGCGAGGTCCATCCGCGGCGTCGGCGCGCCCGGGCCGTGCGGGTCCTCGGCGAGGCGGATGGCGAGTCGCGCGGCCTCCTCGCCCATGCGGCGCAGCGGCTGGTGGACGGTCGTGAGCTTCGGCGTGAGCCAGCGGGCCAGCGGGATGTCGTCGTAGCCGACGACCGACAGGTCCTCGGGCACGCGGATGCCGCGCTCGCGCGCCGCCTCGAGCACGCCGAGCGCCTGCATGTCGCTGCCGGCGAAGATCGCGGTGGGGCGGTCCTCGCGATCGAGCAGCTCGCGAGCCCGGTCGCGGCCGCCGGACACGTGGAAGTCGCCGAAGCGGATCCACTCCTCGTCGACCGGGAGTCCGGCCGAGTTCATGGCGGACCGGTAGCCGTCGATGCGCGCGAGCGAGCACATCATGTCGGCCGGCCCGGTGATCGCGGCGATCCGCCGGTGGCCGAGCTCGATGAGGTGGCGCGTCGCGGCGAGGCCGCCGGACCAGTTCGCCGAGCCGACCGACGGCACGTCGGGCGACGGGTCTCCGGCCGGGTCGACGATGACGAACGGGATGGCGCGCGAATGGAGCTGCTCGTGGTACTCGGGTGCCAGGTCGCTGAAGACGAGCACGACGCCGACCGGCCGCCGGCGCATCACGCCCTCGACCCAGTCGGGGTCGGGCGAGTGGCGGGTGCCGCTCACGGTCAGCACGACGCTCAGCCCGTGCTCCTTCGCCACCGACTCGACGCCGTCGATGACCTCCATCGACCAGATCGGGTCGAGCTCGTGGAAGACGAGCTCGATGAGCTCGGCGCGCGCCTCGGAGCGCCCGCCGCCGCGGCGCCGGTACCCGCGCTCGGCGAGCACGTGCTCGACCCGCGCGCGGGTCGTGGCCGAGACATCCGAGCGACCGTTCAGCACCTTGGAGATCGTCGCGAGCGAGACGCCCGCCTCCGCGGCGATGTCGGCGAGCGTGACGCGCTCGGGCGCGGCATCCGTTGTCATGTTTCGAAGCATACCGCCGAAAGTTTCTGGATCGCGGATCGGGCCCGTGAGTTGCGCGGAGGTCAGCCCGGGGTTATGTTTATCTTGCCAACAAATCATCGATGACGCTGAAAGGCGGATCACCCATGGCCACCGCGCCCACCCGCGACGACAAGTTCTCCTTCGGCCTCTGGACCGTGGGCTACAACGGGACCGACCCGTTCGGCGGTCCCACCCGCAACGCCCTCGACGTCGTGCACGTCGTCGAGCAGCTCGCCGAGCTCGGCGCCTACGGCCTCACCTTCCACGACGACGACCTGTTCGCGTTCGGCTCCTCCGACGCCGACCGCGCCAAGCAGATCGACCGGCTGAAGGACGCGCTCGCCGACACCGGCCTGATCGTCCCGATGGTCACCACGAACCTCTTCTCGGCGCCCGTCTTCAAGGACGGCGGGTTCACCTCGAACGACCGCCAGGTGCGCCGCTTCGCGCTCCGCAAGGTCTTCCGCCAGCTCGACCTCGGCGCCGAGCTCGGCGCCAAGACGTTCGTCATGTGGGGCGGGCGCGAGGGTGCCGAGTACGACTCGGCGAAGGACATCCGCGCGGCGCTCGAGCGCTACCGCGAGGCCGTGAACCTGCTCGGCGACTACGTGACCGACAAGGGCTACGACATCCGTTTCGCGATCGAGCCGAAGCCGAACGAGCCCCGCGGCGACATCCTGCTCCCGACCCTCGGCCACGCGATCGCGTTCATCGACTCGCTCGAGCGCCCCGAGCTCGTCGGCCTCAACCCCGAGGTCGGGCACGAGCAGATGGCGGGCCTCAACTTCGCCGCCGGCATCGCGCAGGCGCTCTACCACGGCAAGCTCTTCCACATCGACCTCAACGGCCAGCGCGGCATCAAGTACGACCAGGACCTCGTCTTCGGCCACGGCGACCTGCACAACGCGTTCGCGCTGGTCGACCTGCTCGAGAACGGCGGCCCCGGCGGCGTGCCCGCCTACGACGGCCCGCGTCACTTCGACTACAAGCCGTCGCGCACCGAGGACGAGAAGGGCGTGTGGGAGTCCGCCGCCGCGAACATGCGGACCTACCTGCTGCTCAAGGAGCGCGCCGCGGCCTTCCGCGCCGACCCCGAGGTGCAGGAGGCGCTCGCCGCCGCCAAGGTCGACGAGCTCGCCACCCCCACGCTGAACCCCGGCGAGACCTACGACGACTTCCTCGCCGACCGTTCGGCCTACGAGGACTTCGACGCGAACGCCTACCTCGGCGGCAAGGGCTTCGGCTTCGTGCGCCTGCAGCAGCTCGCCACCGAGCACCTGCTCGGCGCGCGCTGACCGATCCTCCCCGCCCCGCCGCGCCTCCCGGCTCGGCGGTCGCCCGAGCGGGCAGGATGAAGGAGTTCTCCGCCGACACGCCGGCCGGGGCGGCCGACATGCCGCCGGGTGGCAGTGGACTCCTTCATCGTGAACGCGAACCCGCGCGCTCAGACCGCGGAGCAGACCGACAGAACCAGTCAGGAGGACACCATGACGCTCGTCGCCGGAGTCGACTCGTCGACGCAGTCGTGCAAGGTCGTGATCCGGGATGCCGCGACCGGGGCGCTCGTGCGCTCCGGTCGCGCAGCGCACCCGGACGGCACCGAGGTCGACCCCGCCGCGTGGTGGGGCGCGCTGCTCACGGCGTTCGCCGATGCCGGCGGGTTCGAGGGCGTCGCGGCGATCTCGATCGCGGGCCAGCAGCACGGCATGGTCGTGCTCGACGCGGAGGGCCGCGTCATCCGCCCCGCCCTGCTCTGGAACGACACCCGCTCGGCGCAGGCCGCGCGGGACCTGATCGACGAGGTCGGTGCGCCGGCCTACGCCGAGCGCACGGGCGTCGTGCCCGTGGCCTCGTTCACCGCGACGAAGCTGCGCTGGCTGCGCGACGCCGAACCCGAGAACGCGGCGCGCGTCGCCGCCGTGGCGCTCCCCCACGACTGGCTCACCTGGCGGCTGCGCGGCTTCGGCCCGGAGGGGGAATCGGCGCTCGGACCGGTGCTCGACGAGCTCGCGACCGATCGGTCGGATGCGAGCGGCACCGCGTACTGGGGCGCCGACGGCTACGACCGCGAGCTCCTGGTGCGGGCGCTCGGGCACGACGCGATCCTGCCGCGCGTGCTCGGTCCCGGTGAGGCGGCCGGGCGGACGCCCGACGGCATCCTCGTCGGCCCCGGCGCCGGCGACAACGCC
>NZ_SDPL01000102.1 GCF_004135055.1 Agromyces binzhouensis
CGGCCGCGGCCGTGCCGGCCGTGCTCGGCGCCGCGGCGGGCATGACCGCGGCGACCATGCTCATGCCCCAGGCCGGTGCGAACACTGCGGCGACGACGGTGCTGGCCACCGGTGCGGCCGTTCCCGACGGCGAGGAGGAGCCGCCCGCCGAGCGCAAGCGCAGCCCGTGGACGTGGCCGCTCATCGTGCTCATCATCCTGCTCGCGCTCGTCCTCATCGGCACGCTGATCGCGCTCGCGCTGAACAGCGGCAACCGCCCGGCGGCGTCGACGTCGAGCGGTCCGCCCTCGACGAGCTCCGCACCGCCGACCTCCTCGAGTGCGCCGCCGCCCGAGACCACCACCGCCGCACCGACCACGGAGCAGATCGACCGTGCCGCCTACATCGGCCGGAGCGTCGACGACGTCCGCGCGGAGCTCGAGGCGCTCGGCTTCCCCGTGACCACCCAGGAGGGCGCGCCGGCCACCACCCCCGACCAGGCGAACACGGTCTCCGACGTCAACCCGAGTGGTCCCGTCGAGATCGGCACCACCATCACGGTCACCTACCTGGGCGCGCCCGAGACCCCGAGCGCGCCGGCGAACGCGCCGACGGTGAATCCGGCGGATGTCGCATCCGGCGGGATCGTCCAGGTCAGCTGGCCCGCGGCCTCCTGCCCCTCCGGTCAGCAGCTCAGCGGCTACGAGGTCGCGGTCACGAACGACGCGACCGCGCCGAGCCCCGTGGGTGCCGGGACGACGAGCGTCAACGTGCAGGCCGGCAGCCAGGACTTCGAGGTCACGTACCGCTACTTCTGCGGTCAGCTGGACTCGCCGTTCTCCCCCGCCGCGCCCGTGACCATCCAGCCGTAGCATCCCCGGAACGAGCCCTACACGAAACGGAGACACCGTGAACGATGACGATCGCATGCTCGCGGGTCGGTACCGCGTGGGTGCGCTCATCGGGCGCGGTGGCATGTCCGACGTTCACGTGGGCACCGACACCCGTCTCGGCCGGCAGGTGGCGATCAAGCTCCTGAAGCCGCAGCTCGCCACCGATCCGGCGTTCCGGATGCGGTTCCGTCAGGAGGCGCAGTCGGCCGCGCGGATGGCACACCCGACGATCGTCCGAGTCTTCGACGCCGGCGAGGAGACCGTGCTCGACTCGTCAGGCCACGAGGTGCAGCTGCCCTTCATCGTGATGGAGCACGTCGAGGGCCGCCTGTTGAAGGACATCATCCACGACGGGCCGCTCGACCCGGCCGCCGCGGCGCGGGTGATCGACGGGATCCTGACGGCGCTGGAGTACTCGCACCGCGCCGGCGTCGTGCACCGCGACATCAAGCCGGGCAACATCATGATCACCACCGGCGGCCAGGTCAAGGTCATGGACTTCGGCATCGCGCGGGCCGTGTCCGACTCGGCGACGACCGTCGCGCAGACCACGGCGATCCTCGGCACCGCCTCCTACTTCTCGCCGGAGCAGGCCAAGGGCGAGACCGTCGATGCGCGCACCGACCTGTACAGCACGGGTGTGGTCCTGTTCGAGCTGCTCACCGGCCGGCCGCCGTTCCGCGGCGACACCCCGGTCGCGGTGGCGTACCAGCACGTCAGCGAGCGGCCGGTCAAGCCGAGCGTGATCAACCCGAAGGTGTCGCCCGCCCTCGACGCGGTGGTCATGCACGCCCTCGCGAAGGACCGCACGACCCGGTACCAGACCGCCGCCGAGTTCCGCGCCGACGTCGAGGCCGCGGCATCCGGTCGGATCCCGGTCCCGAAGAAGACCGACGAGACGGCGCTGTTCTTCGGGACGCCCACGGGCTCGCTGTCCACGTCCGAACTGGCGCTCCGCCAGCTCACCGAGGACGACACCATGACGCGGACGCAGCGACGTCCGCCGGCGATCTGGATCTGGTCCGGCATCATCGCGGTCGTCGTCATCGTCGTCGCCGTCATGTACTGGGCGTTCAACCTCCAGCCGAGCGACACGCTGCCGTCCAACGCGCGGGAGGTCCCCCAGTTGAGCGGTTCGACGTGGGAGGAGGCGGCCAACGAGCTCCAGGCGCTCACCCTGCCGCCCACGCGGATGGATCGCGTGAGCGACACGGTGCCTGCGGGGCAGGTCATCGAGACGGAGCCGGCTGCCGGGGAGATCGTGGACACCGGGACGCCGGTCAGCGTGTTCGTGTCCACCGGTCGCGAGGCGGTCTCGGTTCCCGACGTCGTCAACATGCAGCTCGAGCAGGCGAAGACCGCGATCACCGATGCGGGACTCGCCCCCGGCTCCGAGACGCGGCAGAACTCGCCCACCGTGGGCGCCGGGGTCGTCATCTCGACCGACCCGGAGGGCGGGTCGTCGGTGGATCAGGGCAGCACCGTGAACTTCACGATCTCGTCGGGGAACGTGACGCTGCCCGACCTGACCGGGCAGTCGTTGCAGGCCGCATCCTCGTACCTCGGTACGTCGTCGCTGCAGTTGACGCCCACGCCGGTGCCCGACGCCAGCTGCGCGTCGCAGCCGGGCTCGCCCATCATCCGGCAGTCGCCGGCTCCGGGAGACGTGCCGCAGAAGTCCGCGGTCGAGCTCGTCTACTGCGCGGGCTGAGCGTTCAGCTCGCCCGCACGAGCGGGTTGAGCGACTGCGCGCGCTCCCGCGCCTCGGGCAGCCCGGCGATCGCGAGCCAGTTGCCGAGCATCTTGTAGCCGCCCTCGGTGAGCACGGATTCGGGGTGGAACTGCACGCCGAGGATCGGGGCGGTCGCGTGCCGGAGCCCCATGATGACCCCGCCGTCGGTTCGGCTGGTGACGACGAGGTCGTCGGGCACGGTGCCGTCGACGACCGCGAGGGAGTGGTAGCGCGTCGCGGTGAAGTGCTGCGGGACGCCCTCGTAGAAGGGGCTGTCGTCGTGCACGACCTTCGACGTCTTGCCGTGCATGAGCTCTTCGGCGTTGGTCACGACGGCGCCGAACGCCTCGGCGATCGCCTGGTGGCCGAGGCACACGCCGAGGATCGGCTGACCCGACGCGAGTGCGGCCTCGACGACGGGGATCGAGACGCCGGCATCGGCGGGCTTGCCCGGGCCGGGCGAGATGAGCACCGCGTCGTACTCCGCGATGCGCTCGGCGACGTCCTCGACCGCGATGTCGTCGTTGCGGACGACCTCGGTCTCGGCGCCGAGCTCCTGCAGGTACCCGTTGAGGGTGTACACGAAGCTGTCGTAGTTGTCGATGACGAGGATCCGGGTCATTGCTCCACCGTGACGTCGATTGGGTTCACGATCCCATCCACCCAGGGGAAGACCCAGGTGAAGAGGACGAAGATCACGCCGGCGAGGATGGCCAGCACGAGGATGACGCGGAACCAGGCCGGTCCCGGCAGGATACGCCACAAGGCCGCGTACACGCTCATCGCCCCCATTCCGCGACGGCGGCCGCGATCTCGTCTGGCGGGCCCGCCGAGGCGGGACGCCAGGACTCGAGCACGCCGTAGGCGATGATGCGCTCGGCCGTCGAGTACAGCGGGTTGCAGCTCGTGAGCGTGATGATGCGGTCGACCGCTGCGAGTCCGGGATGGTGCGGCACCGACGCGAGCACCCCGACGGTGTCGGGCGTGACGTACTCGAGGTCGCGGAACCGATAGGTGTACCAGGCGTCGGCGGTCTGGATGAAGATGCCGTCGCCGAGCCGGAGCCGGTCGATCTCGTGCATCCCGCCTCCGTAGGCGCTGCGGTGCGCAGCGATCGCGAAGTTGCCGATCGCGCCCGGCATCTGGGTGCCCTCGTAGTGGCCGACTCCGGTGTCGACGTCGTTGAGCACGTCGAGCCCGGTTCCCTCGGCGACGGTCCGCTGCGAGTCGTCGCCGAATCGGGGGACGTACATGACGGCGAACGCCTCGCCGTAGGGGCGCACGTCGGCGTCGACCGGCGGCTCGGCGACGGCCCCGTCGGCCCCGTCGCGCTCGCCTTCGCCGCCCGTGCCGTCCCCGTGCGTGCGGGTCTGCTCCTGCCACGCGACCGACAGGTCGGATGCCGCTGCCGACTGCTGCGCCCCGGTGATCGCGTCGTTCCACCACAGTTGCCAGCCGAGGAACAGCAGCACGAGCGCTCCCGCCGTCAACAGGAGCTCGCCGAGCACGCCGATGACGCTCGTCCGACGCCGCGGGCTCGGCGGCACGGGCGCTGCCGGCACGGGCGCCGCGGCACTCCTCGACATGTGCGCGAGTCTATTGCCGGCCGACTCCCGCTCGGATCGGAGGCGGAATCCGGTGCAGTAGAATCTCCCGCATGGCACGCACCAATTCTTCGAAGCCCGCGCGCGCGGAGCAGCCGAGCGGCGAGGACGCGCCGAATCCCGTCTGGTTCAAGCCCGTGATGTTCGGCTTCATGCTGCTCGGCCTCGTCTGGATCATCCTCTTCTACGTGAGCCAGGGTGCGCTGCCGGTGGCCGCGCTCGGTTCGTGGAACATCCTCGTCGGATTCGGCATCGCCTTCATCGGCTTCCTCATGACCACGCGCTGGCGCTGACGCCGGCCTGAACGACCTCGAAGCGGGGCGGATGCTGCGGCATCCGCCCCGCTTTCCCCATCTCTGCACAGTGTTATCCACACCTTCCACAGGGTTCTCCACACCGTCCACACCCTGTGGAAACTCGGAAAGCCCGGAATTCCGGACATCGTGCGGAATCACACCCGTGTAACTCTCCCCAACTGTGGACAGCGTTGTGGATAACCGGGATCGGTCGCTCACAGCGGGGTGGCCAGCGGCCGATTCGAGGAGCCCGCGACGGCCTCAGAAGACCGGGAAGAAGAAGTACCTCAGGCTGAGGATCAGCAGCACCAGCACGAGCGCGGCGAGCAGGACCACCTGCAGGGTGCGCTGGTCGCGCTTGCGGGTCTCGACGTAGATCAAGCCGACGAGCGCGCCCACGACGAGGCCTCCCAGGTGCGCCTGCCAGGCGATGTTGAAGCCCGGGACGAACCCGATCACCAGGTTGATCCCGACGAGGATCAGCAGTTGCGTCGCGTTGCCGCCGAGCCGGCGCTGGATCACGAGGAAGGCGCCCATGAGGCCGAAGATCGCGCCCGACGCGCCGACGACGCCGGTCCGCGGATCGGAGAGCCACAGGACGGCGACCGAGCCGCCGAGGCCGGAGATCAGGTAGAGCGAGAGGAATCGCCAGCGCCCGAGCACGTTCTCGAGGAGCTGCCCGAAGATCCACAGCGTGTACATGTTGAGCGCGACGTGGAAGATCAGGCCCGTCGAGTGCACGAGCATCGACGTGATCATGCGCCACGGCTCGAAGTTGAACGGCAGCGAGTAGACGCCCGCATAGAGGAGACGGTCGGTGATCGCGAGCCCGGGGATGAGCTGCAGGAGGTAGACCGCGAGGGTGATGCCGATGATGGAATACGTCACCACCGGTGCCCCGCGGCCGGCGGCGGAGCGGACGCGCGTCAGCACCGCGGGCTTGGTCCGCGGTGCCGACGCGCGCTGCTCGCGCACGCATTCGGGGCAGATGACGCCGACTGGCGCCGGGGTCTGGCATTCCCCGCAGATGGTGCGGCCGCAGCGCTGGCACAGCACGAAGCTCTGCCGGTCGGGATGCCGATAGCAGGTGCTCGCGCGCTCGGGCGCCGGGTCGCTCACCGGGGGTCGGGGGTCTGGCTCAGGCCTGCTCGACGGTGATCTTCTCGATCACGACGTCGTCGAGCGGACGGTCCCGGCCGTCGGTCGGGACCGAGGCGAGCTTCTCGACGACCGCCTGGCTCGCGGCATCCGTCACCTTGCCGAAGATCGTGTGCTTGCCCTGCAGCCACGTGGTCGGGCCGACCGTGATGAAGAACTGCGACCCGTTGGTGCCCTTCCCGCCCTGGATGCCGGCGTTGGCCATGGCGAGGACATAGGGCTCGGTGAAGTCGAGCTCGGGGTGGATCTCGTCGTCGAAGCGGTAGCCCGGTCCGCCGATGCCCTGGCCGAGCGGATCGCCGCCCTGGATCATGAAGCCGGGGATGATGCGGTGGAACACCACGCCGTCGTACAGGGGGTCGGTGGTGGTCTGTCCCGTACCGGGGTGGGTCCACTCGATCTCGCCGGTCGCGAGGCCGACGAAGTTCTTCACCGTCTTCGGTGCGTGGTTCCCGTAGAGGTCGACCTTGATGTCGCCGTGGTTGGTGGTGATCGTCGCGACTGCGGTGGGATTCGGCATACCGACGATTCTCTCATGCACGATTCGGCACGAGACTGGCAACCCCCGCCCTTTCCACCCACATCCAGCCGGTTCGGTGGCAGGATGGAGGAGTTCGCTGCACAACGATGGAGGTCGAGATGAGCCTGTCACGCAAGCGCCGGAAGGAACTCAAGCGACTGCGCAGCAGTGCAGGGGATCTGTGGGGGAACCAGCAGGACGTGCTGGATCACGCGAGCAAGATCGCCCGGGAGGCGAGCCGCCAGGTCAACCTGCTCGCGCAGGAGGAGGTCGTTCCGCGGGTGCGCACGGGCTACCAGACCTATGTCCGGCCGGGTTTCGACCAGGCTCGGAGCTATGCGCGGACCGCGGGCGACCAGGTCGAGCGGTCGATCGGCAGTGCGCTCGGCTCGTTGCTGTCGATCGGCGACATCGCCAACGACACGCGCGTCCGCCGGGCGATCGAGCGCGTCTCGCCGCGTGCCGCGGCGGAGGTGAGGCGCAAGCAGGGCCCGGGCGTGGGCACGTACCTCGCGATCGGTGCCGGCGTCATCGCCGCGGCCGGCGTCGCGTACGCGGTCTGGCAGACGTTCCGTGCCGATGACGAGCTCTGGGTCGCCGACGAGGAGCCGGCGACGGCATCCGACTCGGGTGCCGCACCGTCGCCCGTCATCTGACCCCACGGTTTCCCGACGGCCCCCCATCCACGAGTGGATGGGGGGCCGTCGTCGTCCGCGACCACCCCGCGCGTTCAGTGCTGGCACTGATTTCGGACGGATTCCCGGAATCCTCTTGCGTGTGAGGAGCGAACGACGCTATGGTCGTGACTCGGTTCGACCACTACGGTCGGCCACGGCCCAGGAGAGGAGGCGAGACCCCATGATGATGCAGCGAATCCAGTCGCCTATCCGCGCGGTCGCCTTCCTCGGCGCTCCGTTCGCGGCCTGCTAGCTCGCGCCCTCCGGCGCTGACCGCTCAGAGCAGGTCCACCGCCTGACGAGCACGCCCGCATCGCGGGCGACCTCCGTCCCCCGGCATCCCGATCGCACGGATCGCCGAGCCTCTCCCGCCACTCGTGCCCTCGTGCCGTGAGCCCGCCATCGGGCGACGGATGCCGCGGCGCGCGTCCCGGGAGCCCGCACACGTCACCTCCCGGCGCGTCGCACCCGCGCGCGTCACCGTCCCATCCGATGAAGGAACACACCGTGAACACCACACTCACCGCAACCCGTTCGACCGCGCAACAGGTGGCGGCCGGAAGCGGCCGCCTGCAGGAGCGCCTCGCGCGACGCACCGGGCTCGCACTTCTCACCTGGAGCCGCGCCGCTGAGGCGCGACGCGCCCGCTCCGAGCGCGCGCGCGCCGACGACCTCGTGCGCACGGCCGGACTCCAGCGCGAGGCCGACCGACTCCGCGACGCGAACTTCAGCACCCTCGCGCTCGTGGCCCGGACGCTCTGATCACCATGAACGCCGCATCCGGACCGATCACGACGGTCCCGTCCGCTCGCCGGGCGGGACCGTCGCCCGTCTCCGGCGTGGGCGTCCCTCAGGCGCGCGACGGCGCGCCGTCAGCCGGCTCGTCCGCATTCATGCGCAGCGCGATCTCGAGCAGGCTCACCCGCGTGAGCGAGTCGACTTCGTCGAGCGGGACCCACCTGGCCTCATCGCTCGAGCCCCCGACCTCGTGCTGCAGCCGCCCGCCGACGACGTGCGCGCGGTACACGATCCGCATGGCGTACAGCGGCGCCGAGCCGTGGTGCCGCTTCGCCGCCGGCACGATCATGGTGTCGATGCCGAGCAGCCGGTCGATCTCCGCGTCGTAGCCGGTCTCCTCGCGGATCTCGCGCTTGGCCGCCTCGAGCGGATGCTCCGCCCCCTCGATCCCGCCGCCCGGCAGCGTCCACGCGGAGCGGCCGTGCTCGTGCCAATGGGAGAGCAGGATCTCGCCGTTCCGGATGATGACCCCGTACGCGGCGATGCGGATGTCCATGCCGCCACTGTATTACCCGGCGATGAGCTCGAGCACTCCCGTCCTCGACGCCGTCGGCGGGTGCTGCCTCGCCAGCCAGCCGGAGGCGCGTCCCTCGCCTGCCGCGACGGGCAGTTGGGCGGCGTGCAGTTCGAGGAGCACCTGCCCGCCCGTCGCGAGCCACGGACGGGCGTCGGCGATCAGCCGGCGCACGTGGCCGAGCCCGTCGGCACCGCCGCCGACGAGGGCGCTCGCCGGCTCGTGATCCCGCGCCTCGCGCGGCATCAGGTCGAGCTCGGCCTCTGGCACGTACGGCGGGACCGCCGCGATCGTCGTCAGCCTCCCCCGCAACCGGGTGGGAAGCCCGTCGAGCGCGTCGGCGAGGTGCACGCGAGCACCCTGCGGCAGGTTCCGCCCGGCCAGGGCCAGCGCGGCCGGGTCGAGATCGGCCGCGTGCACCTCGGCGCCGGGGACGGAGGCCGCGACCATGGCGGCGAGCGGCGCGACGCCGCAGTA
>NZ_SDPL01000103.1 GCF_004135055.1 Agromyces binzhouensis
GCACGACGGATGCCGCGAGCAGCGCGACCAGCGCGACCCCGACGCCGAACGCGGTCGCCGTCCCGGTGCGCCGAGGGGCCGACGACCGGCCCGAAGGAGACGGCGACCGGCGGGCGGGGTCGCCGGACGGCCGCGTCGCGCCATCCGTCGCCCTGCCCACCTGCATCGCCATCAGCGCGCTCCGAGCTGCTCCACGATCGCGGCGACCGCGTCGACGTTGCGGACGCCCGCCTCGGTGGAGGGGAAGTCCACGATCACGTAGCGACCGGCCTTCACCGCGGGCATCGCGGCCGTCGCGGGGTTGGCCTCGAGCCGTTCGATCTTCGACTCGGCGGTGTTCCATGCGGCATCCACCAGCACGATCACGTCGGGGTTCGCGTCGACGACCGCCTCCCAGGAGAGCGAGGTCCAGGTGTCGTGCACGTCGGCGACGACGTTCGTCAGCCCTGCGGCATCCATGATCATCTGCGGCGCGCCGATGCCGGCGCCGACGAACGGCTGGTCGTCGCCGGAGGAGTACCAGAGCGCGGTGAGGTCCTCGTCGTTCGGCTCGATCGCCTCGAGCGCCGCGCGCTGCTCCGCGACGAGGTCGGCGGCGGCATCCGTCGCTCCGAAGATCGCGCCGGCCTCCTCGAAGTCGGCGAACACGCCGTCGAAGGTCAGCGGGTCGGGCATGTAGCCCTCCTCCTTGCAGGCGGCGGGCGCGACGTAGGTGTGCACGCCGAGCTGCTCGAGCGTGTCGCGGTCGCCCGCGCCCTCGGCGGTGAGGTTCGACTCCCAGCCGGCGAAGACGAGGTCGGGCTCGGCGGCGAGCGTCGCCTCCTGCGACGGCACCTTGTCGGAGAGGATCTCGATGCCCGCGGCCGCGTCGGCGTACTCGTCGGGGACGGGACCGTCGGTGAACGCGGCGCCGACGACGCGGTCCTCGAGGCCGAGCGCGAGGAGGAGCTCGAGCGTCGACGACTTGACCGTGATCACGCGCTCGGGGGCGGACTCGAAGGTGACCTCGGTTCCGCAGTTGTCGACGGTGACGGGGAAGCCGGAGGCGGCGGGCTCCGCCTCGGCCGCGCCTGCGGCGGCACCGCCCGCGTTCGCCGTCTGGGCGCAACCGGCGAGCAGGGCGACGGATGCCGCGGCGGCGAGCGGCGCGATGACGAGCGCGGCGCGGGTTCGGTGTCGGGTGGACGTGTGCATGGGACCTCCGGGATGGCGTGCGTGCGTGATCCGACGAACGTCGGCGACTCGCGGCCCAATCCCGGGCCGGCCCGACCGGCCAATCCGAGCCGGCGGTCACTCGTCATCATTCCACGCGATCGAAAGGGATTCAATACTGGATTCTGGATCCAAAATAGGGCATGATCCAGAACACGGGTGACGGAATGCACCCGAACCACGCGTCGCAGCGTTCAACGGAAGGACGTCGCATCCATGCAGACGACACCGGTCGAGTTCCACAGCGAGGGAGACCGCCTCGCCGGGCTCTGGCGCACCCCCGACGGCCCCGGCCCGCACCGGGCCATCGTCCAGGGCCCCGGATGGCTCGGGCTCAAGGACGCCAAGCTCTACGTGCGCTACCACGAGGCGCTCGTCGCCGCCGGATTCGGCGTGCTCGTGTTCGACTACCGCGGCTTCGGCGACTCGGGCGGCGACCGAGGCATCCTCTCACCGGCGCGGCAGTTGCAGGACCTCGTGAACGCGGTCACGTACCTGACCACGCGCGACGACGTCGTCGCGGACGCGATCGGCGTGTTCGGCACCGGAGGCACCGGCGGCGGCAACGCCGTGCTCCTCGCCGATGCCGACCCGCGCGTCAAGGCCGCCGTCAGCCAGGTGCCCGTCGCCGACGGCACCGACTGGCTGCACCGGATGCGGCAGGAGCACGAGTGGCTGGCCTTCCTGGCCGGGCTCGACGCAGACCGCCGACAGCGCGTCACGACCGGCACGGGCCGGCTCGTGCATCCCCGCGAGGAGATCATGGTGCCGACTCCCGAGCGGCGCGCGACCACGATCAAGGCCGACGTCGACGATCGCATCCCGTCAGCCATCCCGCTCTCGTGCGCCGAGGAGATCCTCGGCTACCGGCCGATCGACGCGGCGGCCCGACTCACGACGCCGCTGCTCGTCATCGGCGTCGAGGGCGACGCGACCACCCCCACCGACCACGCCGAGCGGCTCTACGCCGCCGCGCGAGGCCCCAAGCAGCTCGTCATGCAGCGGCACACCACCCACTACGCCGCGTACGACCGCTACTGGGAGCAGACCACCCCGCTGATCGTCGACTGGCTCGACCGCCACGTGCGACCGAGCCACGTCGACGTCCGCACCACCCGCTCGCCCGGCGAGGGCGAGTCGATCCAGCGCATGGAGGCACCGCAGTGACCATCGACCTCAGGATCGCCGGAGGCGTCGTCGTGACGCCGTCCGGCCCGACCACCGCAGACCTGCTCGTCGACGACGGCCGGATCGCCGGCCTCGTCGCGCCGGGCGTCGCCGTCGACGCCGCCCGCACCATCGACGCGACCGGACGGCTCGTGCTGCCCGGCATGGTCGACGTCCACGTGCACACCCGCGAACCGGGCTACGAGCACAAGGACGACATCCTCACCACCACCCGGCAGGCCGCCGCGGGCGGCGTGACGACGATCTTCGGCATGCCCAACCTCAACCCCCCGACGGTCGACGTCGAGACGCTCACCGACGTCTTCGAACGCTACGCGTCGACCTCGATCGTGGACTGGAACCACAACCCGGCGCCGACGAAGTTCGACGACATCGTGCCGATGGCCAAGATGGGCATCAACGCCTACAAGATCTACATGGTCGTCGACACCGGTCGCACCTACCCGCACCCGGCGGGCACGGGCATCCACGACCACGGCCACCTGCTGCAGATCATGGACCGCATCGCCGGCACCGGCAAGCGGTTCATCGTGCACCCGCACGACCAGGCGCTCATGGACTACATCGAGGGCGAGGTGCTGGCGCGCGGCGAGAACACTCCGCAGGGCTACGCGTCGGCGTACGCCGCACGCGAGGGTGTCATCTGGGACACGGCGATCGATGTCGTGCTGCGCCTGGCCGAGGCATCCGGATGCCCCGTGCACATCGCGCACATCCAGACGCGCCGCTCGATCGAGGCGGTCCGTCGCGCGAAGGCCGCCGGCGTCGACGTGACCTGCGAGGTGAACCACTGGGCGCCGTTCCTCTCCACGTGGGGCGACGTCGAGACGCTCGGTCCGTACGCGCTGTCGTACTGGGTGCCCGACGAGAACCGCGCGGCGATCTGGGAGGGCATGCGCGACGGCACGATCGACATCGCCAGCTCCGACCACGCGCCGCACACGCGCGAGGAGAAGGAGATCGGCTGGACCGAGATGTGGAGCGCGCACACCGGCACGCCGGGCATCCAGTACTACTACGAGCTCATGCTCGACGCCGTCAACCGAGGCGAGCTGACCCTCGAGCGCGCGGTCGACATGGTCGCCCGCATCCCGGCCGAGAAGTTCGGCCTGGCGGGCGTCAAGGGTGCGCTCGAGGTCGGCGCGGACGCCGACATCGTGATCGCCGACATGCAGCACGAGTGGACGATCACGAACGACGACGTGCTCTCGAAGATCGGCTGGACGCCGTACGACGGCCGCACCATCAGCACCCGGATCGAGCGCACCCTCGTGCGCGGCCGGGACGTCTACGCCGACGGCGCCGTCGTCGGCGAACCCGGGTACGGGAAGCTCGCGGCCGCTCCGGCCGAACTCGCGGCCGAGACGGCCGGAACGGAAGGGAACTGACCATGGCGATGAAGTTCGGACTGCTGCTGCCCCACTTCGGCGAGGAGGCGAGCCGCGAGAAGCTGCTCGAGGGCTCCAAGCTCGCCGAGCGGATGGGCTTCGACTCGGTGTGGGTGCGCGACCACCTCGTCTTCGAGCCGCACGGTGAGATGGAGAAGCCCAACCGCACCTTCTACGACGCGCTCACGACCCTCACCGCGATCGGCGCCGTCACCGAACGGATCGAGCTCGGCACGGGCTCGCTCATCCCGTTCCGGCATCCGCTCGTCACGGCGCTCATGGCCGGCACGATCACGCAGCTCGTCGGACCGCGGCTGATCCTCGGCTTCGGCGCCGGAACGTTCGACCACGAGTTCGAGGCGATCGGATGGGGCGACCTCGACCGGGTCGAGGCCGTGCGCTCGAACGCCGAGATCCTGAAGCGCGTCTTCACCGAGAACGACGTGACCTACGACGACGGGATCTTCTCGTTCGAGAACGTCACGATCGAGCCCAAGCCCGTCGGCGGACGCGTGCCGTTCTGGTACTGCGGTGCGACGCCGCGGTCGGCGCGCCTCGCGGCGGAGTACGCCGACGGTTGGATGCCCGGCCGCATCTCGCTGGCGACGATGGAGAAGCGCATCGCGACGATGCGCGACATGACGGATGCCTCGGGCCGCCCGCTGCCGACCGTCGCCGTCATTCCGCCGACCTCCATCGAGGAGACCCGCGAGGAGGCGCTGAAGCACGTGAACATCCCGGGCCTGCTGGCCTGGGCGAACAAGGCGAAGTTCGCAGTCCGCCCGCCCTCGGGTACGTTCGAGACCGTCGAGGACCTGTCGGGCCAGCTCATCGTCGGCAACCCCGACGAGGCCGTCGAGGAGCTCAGGAAGTTCGAGGCGATCGGCACCGAGCACGTCGTCTTCGACTTCCGGTTCAAGTTCGACCGTTTCTTCGAGCAGATCGAGCTGCTCGGCACCGAGGTGCTGCCGAAGATTCGCGAGCACGCCGCCGAGCCGGCCCTGACGTAGGCGATGGGAGCTCCCGTGAGCGTGGAAGAGGGTATTGCGATGACGACGACGACCATCGAGCCGGCCGGAGGCGAGGCATCCGCTGCCCCGCTGATATCGGTGCGCGACCTGACGGTGAGCTACGACGTGGCACGCACCGGATCGAAGCTCATCGCGATCGAGGGCGTCGACCTCGACGTGCGCGAGGGCGAGTTCGTGACCGTGCTCGGGCCGTCGGGCTGCGGCAAGACGACCTTCATGAACGTGATCGCGGGGCTCGTGAAGCCCACCGCGGGGCAGGTGCTCGTGGCCGGGGAACCGGTCACGGGCCCCGGCCCCGACCGGGCGGTCGTGTTCCAGGACTACGCGCTGCTGCCGTGGCGCACGGTCTTCGACAACGTGAAGTTCGGGCTCGAGATGCAGAAGAGCCTGCGGGGCGGCGGATGGCGCGACCGCGTGCAGGAGGCGATCGAGCTCGTCGGCCTCAGCGGGTTCGAGCACTCCTACCCGCGCGAGCTCTCCGGCGGCATGCAGCAGCGCGTGGGACTCGCCCGCGCGATCGTGGCGCAGCCGCGGATCCTGCTCATGGACGAGCCGCTCGGCGCGGTCGACGCGCTGACGCGCGAGGTCATGCGGGCCGAGATCGAGAAGCTGATCGCGGCCACGGGGAAGACGGTCCTGTTCATCACGCACTCCATCGAGGAGGCGATCCTGCTCGGCGACCGGATCGTGGTGTTCAAGAGCCACCCGGGTGCGATCAAGGAGGTCATCGAGACCGGACTTGATCGCCCGCGCTCCGAGCGCAGCATCCAGAGCGACCCGCGCTTCCTCGAGCTCCGCGATCACCTCTGGGACGCCCTGCAGGGTGAGGCGGCCGCAGCGGCGGTGTCGAAGTGAGCACGTTCCTCGCCTCGGGGCCGAACCTCGGACGGGGCGGCATCGCGGCGTGGCTCGCCGGGCTCAGCGGGCGCGGCAAGGCGCTCGTCCTGGCGGGCGAGGTCGTCGTGATGCTCGTCGTGTGGGAACTCGTCGTCGGCGTGTTCGGCTGGATCAACCCGGTGTTCTTCCCGCCGCCGTCGGCCGTCGCGCAGGGCTTCGTCGAGCTCGTCCAGAGCGGCGCGCTCGCCGCGAACCTGACGGTGTCGATCCAGGCGTGGCTCACGGGCTTCGCGATCGCGGTCGTCATCGGCATCCCCGTGGGCCTGCTGATGGGGTCGGTGCTCCCGGTCGACCGGATCGTCGGCCCGATCGCGTGGACGATCTACGCGACCCCGACGATCGCGTACCAGCCGCTCGCGAAGGCGTGGTTCGGGTTCGGCATCGGCCCGGTGATCTTCCTCGTGACGATCAGCGCGCTGTTCCCGATCCTGCTCAACATCGCCGCGGGCATGCGCACGACGAACCAGTCGATCATCAACGCCGGCCGCGTCTACGGAGCGAACCGGTTGCAGCTGTACCGTTCGGTGTTCCTGCCGTCGACCGTGCCGTTCCTGTTCGCGGGGCTCCGGCAGGCGGTCGTGCTGGCGACGATCGGCATGGTCGTCGCCGAGCTGGCCGGGTCGTCGTCGGGCATGGGGGCGCTCATCATCCGCGCCGCCAACACGTACCAGACCGACCAGGCGTTCGCGGCCATCGCAGTCGTCGTGGTGTGGAGCGTCGGCATGACCCAGGTGGTGACCCTCATCGAACGCTGGGTCGCACCGTGGACGAGGAAGGGCCGACGATGAGCGTCACGTCAGCGACCGGGACCAACCGGATCGTCCGTCCGCGGCGCGTGGTGCGCACGGGCGAGGCCAAGTGGGGCCTGCTGCTGTTCGCAGTGGTGGCCGGCATCGTGCTCGTCTGGGAGGCGGCGGTCAGCTGGTTCCAGCTGGTGCCCGCCGCGTTCCTGCCACCGCCGTCGGAGATCATCGTCGCGTTCGTGCGCCTGCTCGGCGAGCCCGAGTTCTGGGCGGCGTTCGCCTACAGCATGACCAACGTGCTGATCGGCCTCGCGATGGCGATCGTGGTCGGCGTGGTGGTCGGCCTCGCGGTCGGCTGGTCGCCGGTGCTCCGGTTCACGGTCGCGCCGTTCCTGTGGCTGCTGTACTCGACGCCGAAGGTCGCGCTCGCGCCGCTGTTCATCCTGGTGCTCGGGCTCGGCAACGAGTCGAAGATCGCGCTGGTGTTCCTGCTCGCGGTGTTCCCGATCATCCTCAACACGATGGAGGGCGCCGTCACGGTGAGCCCGTCGCTCGTGAACGCCGGCCGTGTGTTCGGCGTGAACGGCGTGTACCTCGGCTGGAAGGTGATCTTCCCGGCGACGCTGCCGTACAGCCTGTCGGGCATCCAGCGCGGTGCCGCGCTCGGCTTCACGGGCGAGGTGCTCGGCGAGTTCCTGGGCGGCACGGGCGGTCTCGGGCACCTGCTCGAGTTCGCGGCGTACCAGTTCATGATGGCCGAGGCGATCGCGATGGTGATCGTCATGGTCATCATCGCCAACCTCACGCTGTGGCTGATCTCGGCGCTGCGGCGCCGACTCGCCCCCTGGTACGACGATCGCAAGATCGTCGGGGCGTCGTAGGAGCGTACGTATGGAGAAGCAGATCGTGGAGCCCGTCGGGGTCTACCCGCCGACGGCCGACTTCAGCCAGGCCATCCGCGTCTCGGGCGGCGACCTCGTCTTCGTGAGCGGGATCATCGGCATGCGACCGGATGGCACGATGCCCGCCGACGCCCGCGAGCAGGTCGAGCTCGCGTTCGCCAACCTGGCCGCGGTGCTGGATGCCGCGGGCGCGACGCCATCCGATGTCGTCAAGGTGAACGTGTTCGTCCGCGACGACTTCCGCCTCGTCCGCGACGACGTGCGCGAGATCCGCGCGCGGTACTTCACGCACGACTTCCCGGTGTCGACGCTCGTGCAGGTCGCCGGCTTCGCCGGCCCCGAGTACCGCTTCGAGATCGAGGCGATCGCGGCGGTGCCGTCGCGGGCGGATGCCGCGGCGGCGGTCGTTGCGCCCGCCCGCGCGTCGGGCGGCTGACGCGGCATCCGCCCGCCCCCAAGACTGCCGGCCCCCGTCTCATGCGCGATGACGGGGGCCGGCTGCCGGCGTTCGCCCGTCCCCGCTCGGCTCTCGTCTCTGGGACCGGCTTCCGGGCTCCGCTGCCGGGTGGGAACGACGTCACCATCGGCGGGTGTGAATCCCGTTGGACCCACCGAAACTGACGACGACCGCCGCCGCCGATCCGCGTTCACGGTCGGTCCCACCTGGTCTCGCTGCGGCGCGGCAGCGTGGCAGCAGGCCGGGCCGCTCTGAGCGACCGGCTACCGGGCGTTTGGCAGACTGGCGCGCCAGCTGTCGAGGGCTTCGTATTGCGCTGCGATGTCGGCGAAGACGTCGCTGCTGTCGGCGAGGTCGAACACCTGCTTTCGGTATTGCCGCCGCAGCGGCAGTCGGAGGTGTTCGAGCTCGGGCAGGTCGAGGAGGGGTGAGAGATCGGCGTCGAGCAGGCGGATGCCGGGCAGTGCCAGTGTCCGAAGGCGGGTGAGGGATCTGACCCATCCGAGGTCGGGAAGGGTGACGCTCTTGTCTGATCCGGGGTGTCCGTTGCCGAACTCGAGCGCGGCGAGTCGCGTGAACGCGCCGAGCGAGGTCGGATCGTCGAGTCGGTGTGCGGCCTCGACGCTCAGATCAGTCAGGTTCTCCAGGGCGGTGAGCGGTGCCAAGCTGACCAGGCTCGTCGCCCCGCCGAGCCGCAGCGCGCGGAGTTGATCGTGGCGGCCGAGCGCGGTCACGTCACGGT
>NZ_SDPL01000104.1 GCF_004135055.1 Agromyces binzhouensis
CGGTCGCGCTCGCCGAGCGGCTCCCCGGCATCGCCGAGCGCGCCCGGAGGGTCGCGCCGGAGTTCGTCGCGACCGTGACGGGCGACAAGCTCGCGCACGAGCGCGCGCGCTCGGACCTGCCCGAGGCGCGTGTCCGACGGGTCGGTCCGGTGCTGCGCGAGTGGCGGACCGGCCGGTACACCCGCTACGGGCTGGGCGCCCAGGACGTGCTGCGCGACCTCGTCCAGCCCGTCTGACCTCGGGTCCGACTCACGCGAGTCGCGCGGGCGAGGTGCCCGCCAGCGCATCCCGCCAGCTCATGTCGCGCGCGGCCTTCACCGCGCAGACGACGAGCAGCATCCAGCCGCCCTCGACGAGCGCGAAGCTCTCCGCGAAGCTCGTGACGGCGACGGCCACGAGTGCGAGCGCCGGCCACAGGTAGACGACGCTGCGTCGCGACGAGGCCAGGAGCCATGCCCGCACGAGTGCGACGCCCACGAGCCCGGCGAAGAGCAGGGCGCCGATGACCCCGACCTGGAAGTACGCATCGATGTAGGCGCTGAGCGCCGACGAGTGGGCTCGCCCGACGCCGCGCTCGACCCAGACGTAGGGCGCGGCGTCCGGCCACCGGCCGACCCACCCCCAGCCCTGCAACGGGTTCACGGCGAGGTAGCGGGAGACCTCGCGCCAGACGTCGAGGCGGACGTCGAACTCGCCGCGCGCGTCGAGCAGTTCGATGATGCGGATGCGGGTGATCCAGCCGACGACGAGCATCGCCACGGCGGAGATCAGCAGCGCGAGCTGCCAGCGCCACCGCGTCTCGGGCGAGACGCGGCGCAGGCCGAAGAGCGCGGCGAGCGCGACCAGCGTGACGCCGAGCGCGACGAGGGTCGTGGGGGAGCCTGAGAACAGGAGCAGCAGGCTCGCGAGCACGACGGACGCGATCGCGCGCCCGGGACGGACGCTCCGCGTGCGCCACTCGACGATGAACGTGATCAGGCCGATCAGCGCGACGAAGCCGAGCATGTTGCGCGAACCGAACATGCCCTGGACCGGGCCCAGCGAGGCGATGTTCCCCTGGATGCCGAGGAAGGCGATCGGCAGGTCGAGCAGGATGCCCGAGAGCACCTCGAGCGCGAGCGAGACGCCGAGCAGGACCCGCAGCACGTCGCCGAAGGCGCGCACGATCTGGATGGTGTCGCGCATGAGCGCGATATACACCCCGAGCACGCCGAAGCTGATGAGGTAGCCGACGCCGAGGACCGTGAGACCGGGCGTGTCGCTCCAGATCACGGAGGCCCCGCACCAGCCGACGAAGACGAGGATGGTCAGGGGGAGGATGCCGTACCACTCGACCGCCCGCCATCGGGCGACGAGCGAGAGACCGGCGAGCACGATGAGCGTGGCCAGGGCGGCGATGAGCCCGGGCCATCCGACGAGGGCGCGCACGGCGTGGGTCGAGAACGCCAGCCCGACGGACATGAGCGTCACCGCCTGCGCGAAGCGCGCCGAGCCGGCGAACTCGCGCAGGGCCGACCTCACCGGGGCACCTCCGGGCGCGACCAGCGCCTCGGCGAGCGGGTCGGCGGCATGGTCGGGAGCGGCTCGGGCGACCACTGCCGCTGCTTGGTCCCCCACGTGATGGCGAGGAGCAGGATCCAGCCCGACTCGATGAGCAGTCGGCTCTCGGCGAGCGACTGCCCGATCAGTGCGACCAGGACCAGCAGCGGGACGAGCGCGATCGCGGAGAATGCGACGGGGTGACCGCGGTCGTCCCTGGGCTGGTCGACCGCGAGGAACCACGACCGCCAGAGGGCGCCGACGACCATCGCGGCGAAGGCCAGGAGCCCGACGACGCCGAGCTGCATCCACACGTCGAGCCAGGCGTTGTGCGCCTGGAGGTACTCGACGCCGTTGCGGACCGCCAGCCCGTCGAAGGGCTCGACCCACGGCTGCCAGTAGCCGATATAGCCCCAGCCGACCACCGGGCGCTCTGCGGCGAGTCCGATCACCGACTCCCAGATGTCCAGGCGGCCCGTCAGGTCGTCGCTCTTGCCGAACAGGTCGAGCAGGGCGCTCCACAGCAGCCAGGCGAGTGCGACGGATGCCGCGAGCGCGGCGGCCGCGGTGACGTAGACGGTTCGGCGGCGCTCGGGGCCGACTCGGCGCGCCCACATCGCGAACCCGAACGCAGCCAGCACCAGCGCCCCGACGAGCGCGACGGTCGCGGACCGCGTGAGCAGGAGGACGGTGCCGCTCACGACCAGCCAGCCGATGCCCTGGGCGCGGCGCATGCCTCCGCTCGCGAGCAGCGCGGCGAAGAGGATCGCGGCGATCAGCGCCGCCATGCCGAGGAGGTTCCGACTGCCGACGATGCCCTCGATCGGCCCACCGTCGAAGAGCATGGCGCGCGACCAGTAGAAGGCCATGGGAAGGTCCCCGCTCGACGCGTCGAAGTCGGGGAAGTTGGGCAGCAGGGGCTCGCGCACGAACACCGCGACCCAGAACTCGAACAGCAGCGAGAGCGCGAGCACCCACTTCAGCGCGCCGCCGACCGCGCGGAGCACGCCGTGCCACCCGAGCGAGAGCGTGAGCGAGAGGGCGGCGATCGTGGTGACGAAGAGGATCGCGAGTCCGAGGGCGGTGCCGCCCGGGTAGTGCGACCAGGCGAGCGAGAGCGTCGCGATCCCGAGGAGGAAGAGGGTCGACTTCGGCGTCCGACGCCAGCTCAGGCGGGGTCGCCTGGCGACCCAGAGCCAGACGGAGCCGATCAGCACGACCGCGACGACCGCGCCGAAGCCCCACCAGCCGAGGAGGTTCCGCCAGAACTGCCCGGCGAACGCGGTGAAGAACACGAACGTGGCGAACGCGCTCTCGAGCACCGGCCGTCGTCCGTGGGTCATGCGCACAAGGGTATCGCGGCGGCCGGACCCGACCGGCCGCCGCGACGGCTCAGACGAACGCCGCTTCGCCCGTGATGGCGCGGCCGACGATCAGCGTGTTCATCTCGCGCGTGCCCTCGTAGGAGTAGAGCGCCTCGGCGTCGGCGAAGAACCGCGCGACGTCGTAGTCGAGCACGATGCCGTTGCCGCCGCACACCTCGCGGGCCCAGCCGACGGTCTCGCGCATGCGCTCGGTGGCGTACGTCTTCGCGAGGGAGGAGTGCTCGTCGCGCTGCTCGCCGCGATCCTGCATCTCGGACACCCGGACGACCATGGCGAGCGAGGCGGTGATGTTGCCGAGGCACTTCACGAGCAGGTCCTGGATGAGCTGGTGCGCCGCGATCGGCTTGCCGAACTGCACGCGCTCGGTCGCGTAGCGGACCGCGGCCTCGTAGGCGCCGATCGCGGTGCCGACCGCCGCCCAGGCGACCTCGGCGCGGGTCTGGCGCAGCACGGCCGCCGTGTCGCGGAAGGAGTTCGCGTTCTGCAGGCGCAGCGACTCGGGCACGCGGACGTCGGTGAGCGTGATGTCGGCGTTCTGCACGATCCGCAGGCTGATCTTGCCCTCGATCTTGGTGGCCTCGTAGCCGGGCGTCGAGGTGGGCACGATGAAGCCCTTGACCTGGCCGTCGGCCTCGTCCTTGGCCCAGATGACGGTGATGTCGGAGAAGGTGGCGTTGCCGATCCAGCGCTTCTCGCCGTTCAGCACCCAGTCGTCGCCCTCGCGACGCGCGGTGGTCCGCAGGCCCCGGGCCGAGTCGGAACCGGACAGGGGCTCGGTGAGGCCGAACGCGCCGACGATCTCGCCGGCGGCGAGCTTCGGGATCCACTCGCGGCGCTGCTCCTCCGACCCCGCGATCGAGATCGAGCCGGTCGCGAGTCCGTTCTGCACGCCGACGAACGTGCCGACCGACGCGTCCACCCGGGCGAGTTCCAGTGCCACGAACCCGCGGAAGACCGCGGAGTTCTCGAAGGGCTTCGTCTCGTCCCACGCGAAGGACAGCGCGCCGTGCTCCGCGAGGGGCTTCAGGACCTCCATGGGGAACTCGGCGCGCTCCCAGTGGTCGTTGACGATCGGTCGGACGTCGCGTTCGAGCCAGGCCCGGAGTGCCGCGAGCGCCTCCCGCTCGCGGTCGGTCAGCAGGGACGCGTACGAGTAGAAGTCGCTCGCGAGCGGCTCGAAGGACATGGCTGCTCCTCATTCGGCTTGGGGATGGCCCGAGCCTAGGCAGCCGTTCGGCGAGGGCCGAGTGCTTGGTAGTTTGGGGCCAAACCGCGAAAGGACCCCACTCCGCATGTTTGTCGCGATCCGCAACACGCCTCGAGACTATGCGTGGGGTTCCCACACGGCGATCGCGGAGTTCCGGGGCGTGGAGCCGAGCGGGTCACCGGAGGCGGAGCTGTGGCTCGGGGCGCACGCGGGCTCGCCCGCCGAGGTGGTCGAGGCGGATGCCGCGGGTGCGACGGATCTCGCCGAGCTGATCGCCGCGAACCCCGCGCTCGCGCTCGGACCGGAGCACGCACGGGAGGGAGCCCGGCTGCCCTTCCTGCTCAAGGTGCTCGCCGCTGCGCGACCGCTCTCGCTGCAGGCCCACCCGACGCCCGACCAGGCCCGCGTGGGCTTCGGACGCGAAGAGGCCGAGGGCGTCCCGATCGACGCCTTCGACCGCAACTACCGGGACCCGTTCGCCAAGCCCGAGCTCATCGTGGCGGTGAGCGAGTCGTTCGAGGCGCTCTCGGGGTTCCGGCCGCTCGAGGAGGTCGCCGGGGTCCTCGACGCCCTCCGTGCCGCGGACGCCGCGTCGCCCGAACCGCAGCCCGGCGCACTCGACCTGCTCGCCGCGCGGCTCGACGGACCCGATGCGCTGCGCGAGAGCGTCGTCTGGCTCCTCCAGGACGGCCGCGGGGGAGACACCGGCGAAGCGGCCTGGCTCATCGAGCGCGTGACCGCGCTCGCCGCGAGCGACGAGGCGCTCGCCTCTCCGTTCGCCGCCTCGTTCCGCACCGTGCTCGACCTCGCCGAGGAGTATCCCGGAGACCCCGGGATCGTGATCTCGCTGCTCCTGAACCGGGTGAGCCTCCGGCGCGGCGAGGCGCTGTTCCTCGACGCCGGCAACATCCACGCGTACCTCTCCGGCCTCGGCATCGAGCTGATGGCCGCGAGCGACAACGTGCTCCGGGGCGGGTTGACGCCGAAGCACATCGACGTGCCCGAGCTCATCGAGGTGCTCGACTTCGCGCCGATCGAACCGCCGCTGCTCGCGCCGATCGAGGCGGCTCCCGGCATCCTCGAGTACCGCCCGCCCGTCCCGGACTTCACGCTCTTCCGCGTCGAGGGGGCGGACGACGCGGCGCGCATCGCCCTCTCCGGCCCCGCGATCGTCCTCGCCGAGGGCGCCGGGGTCCAGGTCTCCGGCGCGAGCGGATCGATCGCCGTCGCACGCGGAGAGGCCGCGTTCGCGTCGCCCGACGAGTCGTCGCTCGGGTTCGCCGGCGAGGGCGTCGCCTGGGTGGCGACGGTGCCGCCGGCCCCGGCCTGATCACGCGGGCGATCGACGGATGCCGCGGCATCCGCTCGCCGTCAGCCGACCTGTCGCGGCCCGAACACCCGCCGATACTGCGTCGGCGTGGTCTGCAGCGTCTTCACGAAGTGGTGGCGCATGACGGCCGCGGCCCCGAAGCCCGTCTCGCGGGCGATCTCCTCCAGCGTCAGGTCGGTCTCCTCGAGCAGTTGCTGCGCGCGGAGGAGCCGCTGGCGGTTGAGCCAGGCGTTCGGCGTCGTGCCGGTCTCGGCGCGGAACTTGCGGGCGAAGGTTCGGGGTGACATGAGCGCCTTGCGGGCGAGGCGGTCGACCGTGAGGTCCTCGTCGAGGTGCTCGAGCATCCACTCGGTGACGAGGGCGAACGAGTCGCTCCTGGCGTCGACGACCGGGGTCTGGATGAACTGGGACTGCCCGCCGTCGCGCTGCGGCGGGACGACCATGCGCCGCGCCACGATGTTCGCGGCGCTCGCGCCGAGTTCGGTCCGGACGATGTGCAGCGCCGCGTCGATGCCGGCGGCGGTGCCCGCGCCGGTGACGACCTTGCCGTCCTGGACGAAGAGCACGTCGGGATCGACGACGGTGTCGGGGAACATCTCGGCCATGCGGTCGGTGTACATCCAGTGCGTGGTCGCCCGGCGGCCGTCGAGGACGCCGGCGCGGCCGAGCGTGAAGGCGCCGGAGCAGACGCTCAGCACCCAGGCGCCGCGGTCGACGGCCTCGCGGATGACCCGCAGCACCTCGGGGTGGGCGGGCTCGTCGATGAGCGAGGCGGGGACGGCGACGAGGTCGGCCGTCTCGGCGGCCTCGAGTCCCTCGTGCACGACCACGTCGAAGCCGAGCTTCGTGGAGATGGGCCCGGGTTCCGCGGCGACGACGTGGAAGTCGAACGTGGGGCCGCCCTGTTCGGACCGGTCGATGCCGAACACCTCGCAGATCACGCCGAACTCGAACGGCGCCATCTGCGGGACGGCGATGCACGCGATGGTGTGGAGCACGGATCCTCCTGGATGCCGCCACAGTGTGGCAGGAATGTGTCGATCAGTGGCGAGTCTGCCACTGTCGGCAGGATCTTGCAAGGCGCAGAATTTCTGCCATGGACATCATCGTGCTGCTGATCTTCGCCGGTCTCGCGGTGTGGGGCGTCGTCGCGACGCTCCTCCGGCTCGACTCGGACGGCTACGGCCGCCCCGAGATCCGGGACCGCGTGCGTCACGTCGACCGGGCCCCGCTGCGACGCGCCTGACGCCGGCCGCTAGCATCGTCACGACGCCGGAAGCTCCGGCGGCGGAAGGCGGGACATGAGCTGGCTGGTCACCGGGGGAGCGGGCTACATCGGAGCGCACGTCGTGCGCGCGTTCCGGGCCCGGGGCATCGACACGGTCGTCGTCGACGACCTGTCCTCCGGCCGGCGGACCTTCGTCCCCGAGGGCTCGCCGTTCGTCCACGGCTCGATCCTCGACGGCGCCCTGCTCGAGGACACGATGCAGGCGCACGACGTCCGGGGCGTCGTCCATCTCGCCGGGTTCAAGTACGCGGGGGTCTCGGTGCAACGCCCCCTCCACACGTACGAGCAGAACGTCACGGGCACCGCGCGGCTCCTCGGCGCCATGGCCGCCAGCGGCGTGGATCGCATCGTCTTCTCCTCCAGCGCCGCCGTCTA
The DNA here is from genome assembly GCF_004135055.1 of Agromyces binzhouensis. GTDB lineage: Bacteria > Actinomycetota > Actinomycetes > Actinomycetales > Microbacteriaceae > Agromyces > Agromyces binzhouensis. The sequence continues at coordinate 7,125 of NZ_SDPL01000104.1, forward strand.
CGGCACCCCCGACGTCGACCTCGTGACCGAGGACACGCCGAAGCGCCCCGAGTCGCCGTACGGGGAGTCCAAGCTGATCGGGGAGTGGCTGCTCGCCGACCAGGCGCGCGCGACCGGGCTCCGCCACACCTCGCTCCGCTACTTCAACGTCGTCGGCTCGGGCACCGACGAGGTGTTCGACCCGAGCCCGCACAACCTCTTCCCGCTCGTCTTCGACGCCCTGCTCGATGGGCGCACCCCGCGCATCAACGGCGACGACTACCCGACCCCCGACGGCACGTGCGTGCGCGACTACATCCACGTCGCCGACCTCGCCGACGCGCACGTGGCCGCAGCACGACGCCTCGACGCCTGCGAGCCGATCGAGTCGGTCTACAACCTCGGATCCGGTGACGGCGTGTCGGTGGGCGAGATCATGCGCGAGGTCGCACGGGTCACCGGCGACGACTTCACGCCCGAGGTCGGGCCCCGCCGCGAGGGCGACCCGGCGCGCATCGTCGCGTCGGGCGAGCTCGCCGCCCGCGACCTCGACTGGCGGATGCGCCACACGCTCGGCGAGATGGTCGCCAGCGCGTGGTCGGCCCGCCGCGCGGCATCCGTCGAGTGAGCCCGATCACGACTCGGACACGCGTCCAGCGTGTCGAGGTCGGTGTCAAGCCTCGACGCGGTATTGAGGGTTCTCCATTCGCGACTTGACGCCACCGAATTACACCGGTGTAATTGGTGAGACACACCCCTCGGGGATGTCGGTACAACTGGGTGGGAGACGATATGGGCAAGCCTGAATATCGTTCTGGGGTACCTGAGGATTGGTTCGTCGACCCCGTGCGGCTCGGCGTACCGGGGGTTCGCGGGGTCGCAGACGACGACAACCAACTGGCGTGGCAGACCGACGCGCTGTGCGCGCAGACGGATCCGGAGGCGTTCTTCCCCGAGAAGGGCGGTTCCACGCGCGACGCCAAACGCATCTGCACCGGCTGCGAGGTCCGTTCGGAGTGCCTCGAGTACGCGCTCGCCAACGACGAGCGGTTCGGCATCTGGGGTGGGCTCTCGGAGCGCGAGCGCCGCAAGCTCCGTCGACAGGCCGGCTGACCGTCGGATCGGGCGGGTCCGTGCGCGCTCACGGCACGCCCGCAGTGGTGACGGATGCCGCGGGGGCGGCCGCCTAGGCTGTCCCCGATGTTCCCCAGAGTCACCGCCGTCCTCGTCGTGCAGCACGGCGGCGACCGTCTTCGCGCCACGCTCGGCGCGCTGCGATCGCAGACGCGCCAGCCCGACGACCTCGCCGTCGTCCTCATGGACGCCGACGACGCCACGCGCCGGCTCGTCGAGGGCCTGCGGCCCTCGCACGTCGTCTCGCTCGGGGCGCCGCAGCCGTTCGGCGCAGCGGTCGCGGCCGTG
>NZ_SDPL01000105.1 GCF_004135055.1 Agromyces binzhouensis
CGCATCGCGGAGGACCTCGCCGACCGCGTCTCCCTCGCCCGCGAACTCGCCGCGGCGCGTGAGGCGCAGCAGCGCGGCCTCCTGCTCGAGGACCGGGCGCGCATCGCGCGCGACCTGCACGACCACGTGGTGCAGCAGCTCTACGGCGCCGGGCTCGACCTCGAGGCCGCGGCGGCGGACTCCCCCGGCGCCGTCGCCGAACGCCTCGGATCGGCCGTGGAGGCGATCGACGAGGCCATCGCGCAGGTGCGCACGATCGTGTTCGCGCTGACCCCCCAGGACGGCGGCGCGCCGACGCTGCGCCACCGGGTGCTCGACCTCGCAGGCGGCGCGTCACGGCATCTCCCCCAGCCCGTCGCGGTCTCGTTCGCGGGCCCGGTCGACCTCCTCTCGGAGGGGGCGCTCGCCGACGAGCTCACCGCGTCGGTCCGTGAACTGCTCTCGAACGCCGTGAAGCACTCGGGCGCGGCATCCGTCACCCTCTCGATCGTCGCGGCCGACGCACGCGTCACCGCCGAGGTGGCCGACGACGGACGCGGCATCGGCGATGCGGCCAGGCGCAGCGGCCTGGAGAACCTCCGCGTCCGGGCCGAGCGGCTCGGTGGCGCATTCGACCTCGACAGCAGCCCCGCCGGCACCCGAGCGCGGTGGACGGCACCCATCACCTTCCCGGAAGGAGACCCGACGACATGACCCGTGTGTTCCTCGTCGACGACCACGAGATCGTCCGGCGCGGCGTCGCGCAGCTGCTGGACCGCGAGCACGACCTCGAGGTCGTCGGCGAGGCCGGCACCGTCGCGCAGGCACTGGCCCGGATCGAGGCGACGAAGCCGGATGTCGCCGTGCTCGACATGCGACTCCCCGACGGCGACGGCATCGACCTCTGCCGTGAGCTGCGGTCGCGGCATCCCGAGCTCGCGTGCCTGATCCTCACGGCGTACGACGACGACCAGGCCGCGATGTCGGCCGTGCTCGCCGGCGCCGCAGGGTACGTGCTGAAGAACGTGCGGGGCACGACCATCGTCGAGGACGTGCGGAAGGTGGCGTCCGGCCGGTCGCTGATCGACCGCTCGATCGCGGCGCGCGTGTCGCAGCAGGCGAAGGCCGACGAGCACGACGACCCGCGGTTCAGCGCGCTGAACCTCCGCGAGCGGCAGGTGCTCGCGCTCATCGCCGACGGACTCACGAACCGTCAGATCGGCGAGCAGCTCGGCCTCGCCGAGAAGACCGTCAAGAACTACGTGTCGGGGCTGCTCTCCAAGCTCGGCTTCGAGCGGCGCACGCAGGCCGCGATCTACCAGATGGAGCGACGCACCCACGGCGACGACTGACCCGCCGCACGCGGAACGGGCCCGGGGCGTCGCCCGGGCCCGTTCGCGTTCAGGCAGTGACTCCTGAGGCGGTGGACTCCCTAGAAGTCGAAGTCGCCGATGTTGTCGGCGTCGAAGACGTAGGGGTCGCCGAGCAGGACGGTGCCGTCGGCGCCGACCTCGTACGAGCCGAGCTTGCCGGCCTCGAACGTGTCGCCCTCCTCACCGGTGATCTCGCCCGTGATCAGCGCCTGCGCCGCGTACGCGGCCAGGTAGCCCAGGTCGGCCGGGTTCCACAGCGCGAACGCGGTCACGGTGCCGTCCTCGACGTACTCCCGCATCTGGTTCGGGGTGCCGAGGCCGGTGAGGGCGACCTGCCCCTGGTACTCCGAGGTCGACAGGTAGCGTGCCGCTGCCGCGATGCCGACCGTGGTGGGCGAGATGATGCCCTTCAGCTCCGGGTAGGTCTGCAGCAGCGCCGCAGTCTTGTCGAACGAGGTCTGGTCGTCGTCGTCGCCGTAGACGACCTCGACGAGCTCGATGTCGGGGTGGTTGGCGGCCAGCTCCTCCTCCATCATCTCGATCCACGCGTTCTGGTTCGTCGCGTTCGCCGACGCCGACAGCACCGCGACCTGGCCCTCGTCGCCGATCTGCTCCGCGATCAGGTCGACCTGGATCTTCGCGATGCCCTCGGCGGTGGCCTGGTTGATGAACAGGTCGCGGCACTCGGGGTTCGTGTCCGAGTCGAACGTGACGACCTTGACCCCGGCTCCGGATGCCTCGTCCAGGGCGTCGCAGATCGCCTCGGGGTCGTTCGCCGACACCACGAGGGCGCCCACGCCCTGCTGCGCCGCGGTCTGGATGAACGAGACCTGCGACGTCGGCGACGCCTCGGTCGGGCCGACCTCGGCGAACTCGCCGCCGAACTCCTCGACGGCCTCCTGCCCGCCCGCGGACGAGGTGTCGAAGTACGGGTTGCCCAGGTTCTTCGGCAGGAACGTCACCGAAAGGTTCGCGTCACCGCCATCACCCCCGGAGTCACCCCCGCCATCCCCACTCGAGGCACAGCCCGTCAGGGCCAGGACCGTCGCGGCAGCCGCCGCGGTGATCGCCACGCCGAAACGGCGCGAACGCTGCTTGGTGAACATCGTTGTTTCCTTCCTTGGTGCCGGTGACCGACTGTGTGTGATTCCAGGTGGAGCGATCAGGACGACGACGCCGCCAGCTCTCGCTCCTTCTTCTTCCCGATCGCCGAGATCCGCCGACGGCGGAGCCAGGCGAGGAGACTTGCCGACACCACCGAGAGCACGAGCAGCACGCCCGTGATGACGTTGATGATGTCCGAGGTGACCCCCGCGAGGCGGAGCGCGCTGCCGAGCACTCCGATGAGCAGGACGCCGGCGATCACCCCGTGCAGGGCGCCGCGACCGCCGAAGATCGAGACGCCCCCGAGCAGGACCGCCGCGATGACCTGCAGTTCGAGGCCGGTCGCGTTGTCGCCGCGGGCGTTGCTGTAGAGCAGCGTGAAGTACACGCCGGCGAAGCCGGAGATGGTACCGCTCATGACGAACAGCCAGAACTTCGTGCGCCCGACGTTGATGCCCGAGAACGACGCGGCCTCCTTGTTCAGGCCGATGGCGTAGAGCGATCGGCCGAACGGCGTGAAGTGCAGCAGGATCGCGAACCCGATGGCGAGCACGACGAACGGGATCATGATGCCCGGGATCGGGGTCCCCGGGATGTTGTCCTTCGCGAGGTCCGACCAGGACTCGGGGAACTCGGTCACCGCGGTCGTGCCGAGCAGCCCGACGGCGATGCCGCGGAACAGCGCGAGCGTGCCGATGGTGACGGCGAGCGACGGCAGGCCGACGACGGTGACGAGGAACCCGTTGACCACGCCGGCGATCGTGCCGACGAGGATCGCGGTGATCGCGGCGACGGCGAAGGGCCAGCCGGCCTGCGTGAGGATGCCGGTCATCACGCTGGAGAGGCCGACGACGCTCGCCACCGAGAGGTCGATCTCCTCGGTGATGATGATGAGCGTCATCGGGAGCGCGATCAGCAGGATCGGTGCGATGTCGCGCAGCAGGTACGTCACCGTGAGGGGGCTGTCGAAGTTCGGGACGACCGCGAGCGACACCGCGATGACCACGATGAGCAGCCCGATGATGGCGGACTCGCGCGTCAGGAGCACGCGGCGCCAGAGCGGCCGCGAGTAGGCCGCGTAGGTGCGGGCGGAACGGGTGTCCGGAACGGATGCCGGTGCCGTGGCGGTCATCGCACGTCCTCCCTGGCCTCGATGAGCTTGCGGTGTTGTCGGAGCGCCAGGACCCGGTCGAGCACGATCGCGCCGATGATCAGCGCACCGACCACGGCGCGCTGCCAGAAGTCCTGGATGCCGACGATCGGGAGCGCCCGGTTGATCGTGAGCAGCAGGTAGGCGCCGATCGCGGCACCCCAGACGGTGCCCACGCCGCCCGAGATCGCGACGCCGCCGATGACGGCGGCGCCGATCGCCTGGAGCTCCAGGCCCGTTCCCGCAGCCGAGCTCACGGTGCCGTAGCGCGCGGCGTAGAGCACGCCGGAGAGGCCGGCGAGCGCGCCGCTGAGCACGAACGCGGTGAGGATGCGACGGGTCACGCGAAGGCCGTAGAGGTGCGCGGCGTCGGGGTCGGAGCCGATCGCGTAGAACTCGCGGCCGCTGCGCAGGTTGCGGAGCACCCACGCGGCGATGACGAGCACGATGACGGCGATGATCGTGAGGATCGGGATGAACAGGATCTGGCCGGTGCCGAGCCCGCGGAACGCCGCGGGGAGGTCGGACGCGTTGATCCGGTCGCTCCCGGTCCACGCGACGTTGATGCCGCGGTAGATGTAGAGCGTGCCCAGCGTGATCACGAGCGCGGGCACCCTGGCGAATGCGACCAGCGCGCCGTTGACCAGGCCGAGGATCGCACCGAAGGCGATGCCTGCGAGGAACACCGCGATCACCGGGATGCCGGGGAGGTCGATGAACAGCCGGCCCGTCAGGTAGGCGGTCAGACCGAGCACCGAGCCGACCGAGAGGTCGACGTTGCGCGTGATGATCACGATCGCCTGGCCGACGGCGACGAGCAGCAGCAGCGACGGCGTGAGCAGCAGGTCGCGGAACCCGTCGGACGAGAAGAGGAAGTTCGGGTTGACGGTGGTCGCGACGACGATCACCGCGAGCAGGGCGATGAGGATGCCGGTCTCGCGGGCCTTGAAGATGTGCGAGACGATGCGCGTCGCAGCTGACGATCCAGGCTGCGCGGGCGGGGCGGGCGGGGCGGTGGTCGCGGTCACTTCGCGTCCTCCTTGTCGGCGGTGGCGGCGAACATGACGGCCTCGGGGGTGGCCTCGGATCGGGGGAACTCCCCGGTGAGCGCGCCCTCGCGCATCACGAGGACGCGATCGGCCATGCCGAGGACCTCGGGGAGCTCGGAGCTGATCATGAGGATCGCGATGCCCTGCTGCGCGAGCTCGGACAACAGGCGGTGCACCTCCGATTTGGTGCCGACGTCGATGCCTCGCGTGGGCTCGTCGACGATGAGCACCGTGGGCTCGGTCGCGAGCCACTTGCCGAGCACGACCTTCTGCTGGTTGCCGCCCGAGAGCGTGCCCGTCTCGGCGTCGAGCGCGGCCGTCTTGACCTCGAGCCGGCTCGCCCACACCGCGGCCGCGGTGTTCTGCGCCCGGTCGGTCAGGAGCCCGCCCTTGGTGAGGGTCGAACGGATGGCGAGGGTGATGTTGCGCGAGACGGACTCGTCGAGCACCAGGCCCTGCTTGCGCCGGTCCTCGGGCACGAGCGCCAGGCCCCTCGCCATCGCGGCGTTCGGGTTGCCCTTCGGCAGCGACGTGCCGGAGACCCGGACCGAACCGGAGGAGTACGGGTCGACGCCGAAGATCGCCCGCGCCACCTCGCTGCGGCCCGCGCCGACGAGGCCGGCAAGGCCGACGATCTCGCCGGCACGGACCGTGAAGCTGATGTCGTGGAAGACGCCGGGCCGGGTGAGCCCCTCGACGACGAGCACATCGTCGCCGATCTCGGCGGGCAGCTTCGGGAAGAGCTCGGCGACGTCCCGGCCCACCATCTGGCGGACGAGCTCGTCGACGCTCGTCTCGGCGATCGGCTCGGTGGCGATGTAGCTGCCGTCGCGCATGACCGTGACGGTGTCGCACAGTGCGAAGACCTCGTCGAACCGGTGCGAGATGAACATGAGCGCGCGGCCCTCGTCGCGGAGGCTCCGCGCGACGGCGAAGAGGCGCTCGACCTCGACGCCGGAGAGGGCGGCGGTCGGCTCGTCCATGATGAGCACGCGGGCGTCGAGCGAGATCGCCTTGGCGATCTCGATGATCTGCTGGTCGGCGATCGACAGGCCGTCGGTGATGCGCTCGGGGTCGATCGAGACGCCGAGCCGCGAGAAGATCTCCTCGGCTTCGGCCCGCATCGCCTTCCGGTCGATCCTGCCGATGCGGTTGGTGGGTTGGCGACCCATGAAGATGTTCTCGGTGACCGACAGGTCGGGGAAGAGCGTCGGCTCCTGGTAGATGACGGCGATGCCCGCGGCCTTCGACTGCGCGGTCGAGTGGAAGTCGACGTCCTCGCCGCGGAGCTTGAAGGTGCCCGCGTCGCGGCGGTACAGGCCGGCGATGATCTTGACGAGGGTCGACTTGCCCGCGCCGTTCTCGCCGATCAGTGCGTGGATCGATCCCTGCTCGAGGGTGATGGTGCCCGATCGGAGGGCGACGACGGCGCCGAACGACTTCACGACCTTCGCGAGCTCGAGCGCCGGGGGCCCGGGGGTCGTGGTGGTCTGCTCCACGGTCACGTCCTCCTCCTTGAGGTGAAACTTTATGAATCGATTCAGGCTCGATTCAGGCATACTCTATGTAGGACATCGGCGAGGGTCAAGTCCGACCCGGACGGATGACCTCGAAGATCGATTGCGAAGGAGCAGGATGGCCGCGGTCAGCATTCGCGACGTCGCCCAGCACGCGGGCGTCTCGGTGGGCACGGTCTCCAACGTCCTCAACCGACCCGGCGAGGTGTCCGCCGAGTCGGTGCGCCGCGTGCAGGAGGCGATCGAGGCCCTCGGCTACGTGCGCAACGATGCCGCGAGGAAGCTCCGCGCCGGGGTGAGCACGACCGTCGGCTTCGTGGTGCTCGACGGGCAGAACCCCTTCTTCGGCGACGTCGTGCGCGGAGCCGAGGACGAGGGGTCCAAGTCGGGCATCGCGATCCTCTACGGCAACACCGACGAGGACCCGAAGCGCGAGCGCATGTACCTCGACCTCTTCGAGGAGCAGCAGGTCCGCGGCGTGCTCATCTCCCCGTACGGCGACATCAACCCACGGCTCGAGCGACTGCGCGCGCGCGGGATCGCGGCCGTGCTCGTCGACCGGTTCAGCGGCGACGGGCGGTTCAGCTCCGTCTCGGTCGACAGCGTCGCAGGCGGGCGGATGGCCGTCGAGCACCTCATCGCGACCGGACGCCGCCGGATCGCGTTCGTGGGCGGACCGTTCGAGATGCGCCAGGTCACGGACCGCCTCGCGGGGGCCCGTGCCGCCGCCGAGAACGCCGGCGAGCACGTCGACCTCGAGGTCGTCGCGACCGATGCGCTCACCGTGGCCGACGGCGCGGCCGCCGGCGCGCGGATCGTCGCGCGACCACGCTCGCAGCGGCCCGACGCGATCTTCGCCGCCAACGACCTGCTCGCGCTCGGGCTCCTGCAGTCGCTCATCGTCGACGGCCGAGTGCTCGTCCCCGACGACATCGCCCTCATCGGCTTCGACGACAACGTCTTCGCCGCGGCGGCCGCGGTGCCGCTGTCCTCGATGCGGCAACCCAGCCGGATGATCGGGCGCACGGCGCTGCGGATCCTCCTCGAGGAGACGGCCGACCCCGAGCTGATCCCGCGCCAGACGGTCTTCCAGCCCGAGCTCGTCGTGCGCGCGAGCACGGACCCGCGACGCTGAGCGCGCGGGTGCGCGCGCGCCCGCGCAATCGCACGTTCGAATGCCGCTTCTGCGGTGGAGGTCGATCCCGACGCGCACTCCACCGCGGAATCCGCACTCGGATGGGCTGTCGGAGGGCCGGCGTAGCGTTCGGCGCATGACGACGGATGCCGCGGCCTGCACGGCCGTGGACGAGCGCGGGCCGTGCGGGGCGCCCGCCGAACGCGGCGCTCCGCTCCGCATGTGCACGCAGCACCTGCTCGCAGCCCACGACTGGATCGTCCGCGAGCACGGGGTGACCGACGTGCTGCCCGGCGCGTGCCGGATGTGCGGGTCGCGGGTCGGCGTGCGGTACCCGTCGGGGTGGGTCTGCGCGACCTGCGAATGGCGCCTCGGCGACGTGGCGGATGCCGAGCTGCCGCCGCCGCGTGTCGACGTCGTGTACTACGTCCGCTGGCGCGAGCGCGTCAAGATCGGCACCTCATCGAACCCCAGGCAGCGGCTCGCGACGATCCCGCACGACGAGGTGCTCGCGTTCGAGCGCGGCGGGCGCGCCCTCGAGCAGCGCCGCCACGCGGAGTTCGCCGCGTCCCGGTGGCCCGGGCGCGAGTGGTTCCGCTTCGACGAAGCGCTCGTCCGGCACGTCGCCGAACTCGCCGCGAGCGGCGAGGACCCGTGGGACCGCTACGACCGCTGGCGCAGCGAGGAACTCGCCCGCCGCGCGTGAGCGCTCAGGACTTGCCGTGCCGCGGCTTGCGCGGCTTGCGTCCGTCTCCCGTGTCGCCGCCGTGGCCGCGGTCGTCGTATCCTCGGCCGCCGCCCGATCCGCGGTCGCGGTCGTACCCGCGTCCACCGCCGCCGTACCCGCGGTCGGAGCCGCGGTCGCGGTCGTAGGAGCGCCCGCCGCCGCGACGGTCGTCGTACTGGCGGCGCGGCCGCCCACCCGTGTCGAGGCGGAGGTCGATCAGGCGCCCCGAGATCCGGGTGTCGGCGAGCCGGTCGAACACGTCCTTCGGCAGGTTCGCAGGCAGCTCGACGAGCGAGAAGTCGGCCTGGATGCGGATGGCGCCGAAGTCGTCGCGCGCGAGCCCGCCCTCGTTCGCGAGCGCGCCGACGATCTGCCCGGGCATCACGCGGTGGCGCTTGCCGACGTCGAGGCGGTACGTCGCCATGCCCGCGCGCGGCTGCCGGTCGCCCCGGTCACGGCCGCCGCGGT
>NZ_SDPL01000106.1 GCF_004135055.1 Agromyces binzhouensis
TCGACGGACCGCTCGGGTCGCCGATCGGCGCGACCGCGCCGGCGAGGCCGAGGGCCACGGCGGCGGCCCCGGCGGAGAGGTGGGCGAGGAGTCGGCGCAGGCGTCGAGGAGGGGTCGACTCGGCCGGCATGGAGGCGATTCTACGGGGACCGACCCGGGAGGTCGTGGGGCGTCGCCGGGCTGCGCCGGACGCCGAACGCGGTGCACTGGGGCAGCCCTGCCTAACATGGAGCAATGCAGAGTGTCGCGGAGGCCCTCGACCGGCTCGCGGGTCTGGCGGCCTCGCCGACGGTCGCCACGCTCGCCGACGCCTTCCGGGCGGCCGGATTCGAGCTGGCCCTGGTCGGTGGCCCGGTCCGCGACGCGTTCCTCGGTCGAGCGACGAACGACCTCGACTTCACGACGGATGCCACGCCCGACGAGATCCTCGCCGTGGTGAAGCCGGTCGCCGAGGCGCACTGGGACATCGGGCGCGCGTTCGGCACCATCGGCGCGATCGTGCACGGCCACACGGTCGAGATCACGACCTACCGCGCCGATGCCTACGACGGCACCTCGCGCAAGCCCGAGGTCGTGTTCGGCACCTCGCTCGAGGACGACCTCGTGCGGCGCGACTTCACGGTCAACGCGCTCGCCCTGCGCCTGCCCCAGCGCACCCTCGTCGACCCCTCGGGCGGAGTCGAGGACCTCATCGCCCGGGTGCTGCGGACGCCCGCGGCGCCCGAGGTCTCGTTCGGCGACGACCCGCTGCGGATGATGCGGGCCGCACGCTTCGCGTCCCAGCTGGGGTTCGAGGTCGAACCGGACACCCTGGCCGCGATGGCCGCGCTGGCGCCCGAGATCGACCGGATCTCCGCCGAGCGGGTGCGCGACGAGCTGTCGAAGCTCCTGTGCACGGGCGCCGCGAGCCGCGGCATCCGGCTGCTCGTCGACAGCGGGATCGCGGCGCGCGTGCTCCCCGAGGTCCCGGCACTGCGGCTCGAGATCGACGAGCACCACCACCACAAGGACGTCTACGAGCACAGCCTGACCGTTCTCGACCAGGCCGTCGACTACGAGGTCTCGCGCGGGGTGCTCGTCTCCCCCGACCTCGTGGTGCGCCTCGCGGCGCTGCTGCACGACATCGGCAAGCCCGCGACGCGGAAGCTCGAGCCGGGCGGTGCCGTGTCGTTCCACCACCACGACATGGTCGGCGCGAAGCTCGCGAAGAAGCGCCTGCGTGCGCTGCGGTTCGACAACGACACCATCAAGGCGGTGTCGCGGCTCATCGAGCTGCACCTGCGCTTCTTCGGGTACACGGATGGCGCGTGGTCCGACTCGGCGGTGCGCCGGTACGTGCGCGACGCGGGCGACCAGCTCGAGCGGCTCCACATCCTGACGCGGGCGGACGTCACGACCCGCAACCGCCGCAAGGCCGATCGCCTCGGGTTCGCGTACGACGACCTCGAGGAGCGCATCGCCCGGCTCGCGGAGGAGGAGGAGCTCGCGGCCGTGCGCCCCGAGCTCGACGGGCAGCAGATCATGGAGATCCTCGGCGTCCGCCCGGGTCCGGTGGTCGGCGAGGCGTACCGGCACCTGCTCGAGGTGCGCCTCGACGAGGGCCCGATCGGGCCGGATGCCGCGCGCGAGCGCCTGCTCGCCTGGTGGGCCGCCCGCGGCGACGCCTGAGCCCCCTCCCGCCGCCGATGTGCGCGGCGCCGAGGCATCCGTTACACTTGACAGGTTGTCTGCGTGCCCGAATCCGGGCCTCCGCAGTTCGACGCATGAACACCCTCCTGTCACAGAACGTCTGTGACCGCTGAGTCCGAAGGAGGTGGGTCTGTCATGCACCAGTACGAGCTGATGGTCATCCTCGATCCGTCGATCGACGAGCGCACCGTTGCTCCGAGCCTCGACAAGTTCCTCAACGTCATCCGCAACGATGGCGGCACCGTCGACAACGTCGACATCTGGGGCAAGCGTCGCCTGGCGTACGAGATCGACAAGAAGTCCGAGGGCATCTACGCCGTCGTCGACTTCACCGCCGAGTCCGCGACCACCAACGAGCTCGACCGCCAGCTGAACCTCAGCGAGGCCGTCATGCGCACGAAGGTGCTCCGCGCCGAGGAGGCGATCGCCCAGGTCGCCGCCGTGAAGAAGGCCGAGGAGGCGAAGGCCGCGAAGAAGGCCGCCGCCGCCGCGAAGGCCACCGCCAAGAAGGACGCCTAGTCCCCATGGCCGGCGAGACCGTCATCACCGTGGTGGGCAACCTCACCGCCGACCCCGAGCTGCGCTACACGCAGAGCGGACTGGCTGTCGCGAACTTCACGATCGCGTCGACGCCCCGCACGTTCGACCGTCAGGCGAACGAGTGGAAGGACGGCGAGGCCCTCTTCCTGCGTGCGAGCTGCTGGCGTGAATTCGCCGAGCACGTCGCCGGATCGCTCACCAAGGGAACCCGGGTCATCGCTTCCGGACGTCTCAAGCAGCGCTCCTACGAGACGAAGGAGGGCGAGAAGCGCACCAGCATCGAGCTCGAGGTCGACGAGATCGGCCCGAGCCTGCGCTACGCCACCGCGTCCGTGACGCGCGCCCAGTCCAACCGCGGCGTCGGCGGCGGCGGAGGCGGCTCCTTCGGGGGCGCCCAGCAGTCCTCCGACGACGCGTGGGCGCCGAGCGCGCCCGCCCAGTCCTCGGGCGGCGGCGACGTCTGGAACACCCCGGGCACCAACTACGGCGACGAGACGCCCTTCTAGGCCGCCAGGCCGGCGACGGATGCCACGTGGCATCCGCTCGCACCCGAAACTCACACACGATTAGGAAAGAACCATGGCTGGAAAGAGCAGCGGCGACCGCCGCAAGCCTCGCGGCGGCAAGGGCGCGAAGAACGCCGCCCCCGCGAAGTCCGTCAAGGTCGGCGTCATCGACTACAAGGATGTCGCGACCCTTCGGAAGTTCATCTCGGAGCGCGGGAAGATCCGCGCCCGTCGCATCACCGGTGTCTCCGTGCAGGAGCAGCGCCTCATCGCCCGCGCAGTGAAGAACGCGCGCGAGATGGCGCTCCTGCCCTACTCGGGCTCCGGCCGCTAAGGAGCACGGAAATGGCAAAGATCATCCTCACGCACGAGGTCTCCGGTCTCGGCGAGGCCGGCGACGTGGTCGAGGTCAAGAACGGGTACGCCCGCAACTACCTCGTCCCCCAGGGCTTCGCGACCCCGTGGACCCGTGGCGGCCAGAAGCAGGTCGACCAGATCAAGGCCGCGCGTGCCGCGCGCGAGCTGCACTCCCTCGAGGACGCACAGGCCCTCAAGGCCAAGCTCGAGTCGGCGAAGGTCAGGCTTGCCGTCAAGGCCGGCCTCGGCGGCCGCCTGTTCGGCTCGGTCAAGCCCGCGGATGTCGCGTCGGCCGTCGCCGACGCCGGCCTCGGCGAGATCGACAAGCGCAAGGTGGAGTTCACCGCTCCGGTGAAGTCGGTCGGCGACCACGAGGTCACCGTCAAGCTGCGCGACGAGGTCACCGCGACGGTCACCCTCCAGGTGGTCGCGGCGAAGTAGTCGCTTCCGACGCACGTACGACGCGGCGGTGGGCTGAGGCCCCCGCCGCGTCGTCGTTCTGCGTGCCGTTCGGGGTCGCCCTACACCCGTCGGTCCGGCCGCCGCAAGTCCGCATTTCGGGGTGCTGTCCTCAGGTTTGTACACAGGAGGGCGGAAGCGGCGGAGGGAAAACGGAAGAATTTTCCCCCCACAGGTGTGGATTCGAGAAACCGCAGGTCAAGCACGAATTCACGCCATGTCATTCACAAGATTTCCACAGTTCTCCACAGGGACTGTGCACATGTTCCACGGCGTTTCGCCCACGTCCTCCACAGAGTTATCCACAGGGCGGCTTGTGCTGCGGGAACCCCTTCCTTATGGTGAGTCAGTCTCCTTCGGAATGACGCCGTGAACGGGCCCCGCCAGAGCCGTTCGACGAGGTGTCGGGGGGTCCGGCGAGACTGGTCGCGGGGCGATGGATCATGCCCGGCGGGCGAGCGGAGGTAGGAATTGTCGATCGCGCATCTGGGGATCGCCGAGCCGGTCGACGAGGCCGAATCCCGTCGCGGCGAGCGGACCCCGCCGCACGATCTCCTCGCAGAGCAGAGCGCGCTCGGCGGCATGATGCTCTCGAAGGACGCGGTCGCCGACGTCATCGAGACGCTCCGCGGAATCGACTTCTACGTGCCCAAGCACGAGGTGGTCTTCAACGCCATCCTCGCGCTGTACTCCCACGGCGAGCCCACCGACGTCATCGCCGTCACCGATGAGCTCACCAAGAACGGCGAGCTGCAGCGGGCGGGCGGCGTCGAGTACCTGCACACGCTCACGAGCCTCGTGCCGACGGCGGCGAACGCCGGGTACTACGCCTCGATCGTCGCCGAGCGGGCGCTCCTGCGCCGCCTCGTCGAGGCCGGCACGCGCATCGTGCAGATGGGCTACGCGGGCGAGGGCGAGGTCGTCGAACTCGTCAACAACGCCCAGGCCGAGATCTACTCGGTCACGGGCTCGGTCGAGAGCGAGGACTACGTCCCGCTGACCGACGCGATCGGCACCGCGATCGACGAGATCGAGGCGGCGAAGCACACCGACGGCAAGATGACCGGCGTGCCGACCGGCTTCGCCGACCTCGACGACCTCACCAACGGCTTCCACCCCGGGCAGATGATCATCGTCGCCGCGCGTCCTGCGATGGGCAAGTCGACGCTCGCGCTCGACTTCGCCCGGTCGGCGGCGATCACGCACGACCTGCCGACGATCTTCTTCTCGCTCGAGATGGGGCGCAGCGAGATCGCGATGCGACTGCTCTCGGCCGAGGCATCCGTGCCCCTGCAGAACATGCGCAAGGGCACCGTCGACTCGCGCGACTGGACCACCATCGCCTCGACCCGCGGCCGCATCAACGACGCACCGCTCTACATCGACGACTCCCCCAACATGACGCTCGTCGAGATCCGGGCCAAGTGCCGCCGCCTCAAGCAGCGCGTGGGCCTCAAGATGGTCGTCATCGACTACCTGCAGCTCATGACGAGCGGCAAGCGCGTCGAGAGCCGGCAACAGGAGGTCTCGGAGTTCTCGCGTGCGCTGAAGCTGCTGGCCAAGGAGCTCCAGGTGCCCGTGCTCGCACTGTCGCAGCTGAACCGCGGTCCCGAGCAGCGCGCCGACAAGATGCCCGCGCTCTCCGACCTCCGCGAATCGGGTTCGATCGAGCAGGACGCCGACATGGTGATCCTGCTGCACCGCGAGTCGGCGTACGAGCGCGACAGCCCGCGCGCGGGCGAAGCCGACCTCATCGTCGCCAAGCACCGGAACGGCCCGACCCGCACCGTGACCGTGGCGTTCCACGGCCACTTCTCGCGGTTCGCCGACATGGTGCAGGTGTAGCCGACCGTCGTCAGAGCTTCTTCAGCGTCGCGGCGATCCGCGAGACGTCGTCCTCGTCGTTGTAGAAGTGGAGCGACAGGCGGAGGTTCCCATCTCGGGCCGCAGCCACGATCCGCTGCTCCCGGAGTCGCGCGAGGATCTCGACCGCGTCGCGGTCTCCGAGCGGCACCGATACGATCGTGCTCCGATTGGGCGGAGGCAGATCGCGCGGCACCCAGCCGGCATCGGCGAGTGCTGAGCGCAGCACGTCGGACAGTTCCGCGTTGCGGCGGTACACCGCCTCTGGACCGAACGTGTCGAAGACCGACAGTGCCGCCTCGTCGCCGACCGCGGCGAGCCAGCTGATGGAGTTGTCGAACCGGGATGCCGTCGTCGAGAGCTCCATGCTCGGTCCGAAGAAGCTCGCGAGTGGCTCCGCTCCCGCCTTCCAGCCCGCGTTGACGGGCGTGAGCCGGTCCTGCGCGCGAGGCGACAGGTAGCAGTAGCCGATGCCGCGGCCCGCATTGAGCAGGAACTTGTGGTCGGATGCCGCGAGCACGTCGATCCAGGGCAGGTCCCCTGCCACTGATGCCGCGCCGACCAGCTGCGCTCCGTCGACGAACAGCAGCGCGCCGACCGCACGTGCGATCCGCCCGACCGATGGGATGTCCGTGCGATGACCCGTCGCGGTCTGCACTCCGCTGACCGCGACCAGTTGCGTGCCGCCGTCGACATGAGCGGCGATGTCGTCGGGCTCGAGCCCGCCGTTGCGGAACGGCACCTGCCGGACCTCGTAGCCGTGATGGACCAGCATCCGCCACGGGAAGTGGTTCGAGCTGTACTCCCGCTCGCCGATCACGACGTTCGACCCGGCCGACCTCTCGGATGCGAGTTGCGCGACGACCAGGCCGGCGGCGGCGGACACGGACGCGATCAACGCGACATCGGACCGGTCGGCGCCCATCAGCCCCGCTACGATCGAACGGGACGCCTCGGCTGCGGCCTCACCCCTCGGGAAGTCGAGGCCCGCCGCGGTCCACTCATCCACATACCGCCGCAGTGCCGCCGAGAGACGGACGCTCGCGAGACCGACCGCCGCGGTGTTGAGGTAGACCGAGTCCCGCGTCGCCGGAAACAGACCCCGGGCCTCCCGGATGTCCTCGACGCGATCCCTCGACGTGTGGGCGATGCGCTCGCTCTATCCGCCGCGATCCCGGGCCCTCCTCGACGGACGGTGACGAGCGAAGCCGATCGACGCGGCGCGGTGCGCAGGAGCATTGACGCGGGTCGCTGCGGTTGGGATGCTGGCAGCGCCCGAGTCGCAACGCAGCCGGAAGGCGGTCCGAGATGGTGCTGTCCAGGCGAGCGGTCGAGTCGAGGGATTCGATCCGGTCGGTCACGTCCTTCCTCGCAGGCATGCAGGCTGCCGCTGACGATCCGGATGCGCTCGACTTCACGTTCGGCAACCCGCACGAACCGGCCCTGCCCGGGCTGGTCGACGCGATGCGCGCGCAGCTCGAGCCGCGATCCGTGGACTGGTTCGCCTACAAGACCAGCGAGCGCGAGGCGCAGGAAGCCGTCGCGGAAGGACTGCGCGGCGAGTTGGGACTGGACTTCGAGCACGACGACATCGCGATGACGCAGGGCGCCTTCGGCGCCATCCAGCTCGCCTTCGCCCTGCTGGCCGATGCCGGAGACGAGGTCGTCATCCCGGTGCCCGGCTGGTTCTGCTACGCGCCGATGCTGCACGCGGCCGACCTGGTGCCGGTCGGCGCCCCGCTCGCGCCGGTCGACTTCAGCCTGGATGTGACGGAGATCGAGCGCGCGATCACGTCGCGCACGCGGATCGTCGTCGTGAACTCGCCGGCGAACCCGACCGGTCGGGTCTACCCGAAGGAGACCTGGGACGCGCTCGCGCAGGTCCTCGACGACGCGTCGCGTCGGCACGGTCGTCGCATCTGGCTGCTCTCGGACGAGCCCTACCGACGCATCCGCTTCGACGGCATCGGGTTCGCGAGCCCCGCGGGCTCCTATCCCTGGACGGTCGTCGACTACAGCTACGGCAAGGTGCTGCTCGCCCCGGGCCAGCGGCTGGGTTACCTCGCCATCTCCCCGCTGCTCGAGCCGGCCGAGCGCACGACGCTCCGCGAAGCGGCCACGCCGGTACAGCTCGCGATCGGGTGGGGCTTCCCCGACGCGCTGATGCAGTACTCGGTGCCGGCGCTCGAGGGCGTGTCGATCGACCTCGCCGAGCTCACTCGGAAGCGGGACCGGATGTACGGTTCGCTCCAGTCCGCCGGGTACACGCTGACCAAGCCGGAGGGCACGTTCTACCTCTGGGGTCGCGCGCCGGGCGGCGACGCCGCGGCATTCTGCGGCGCCCTCGCCGAGCGCGGCGTCTACCTGATGCCGGGCACGCTGTTCGACCAGCCGGCCCACTTCCGGATCTCGCTGACCGCGACCATGGAGACGATCGAGCGGGCGTTGCCCGCGCTCGAGGAGGCGAACGCCTGATCGCCCGTCACGGCCCGGCGTCGCCGGTCGGGCCGAGCAGGTCGCGGACCACGGCCCGACCGACGCGATCGCCGGAGACGAGCGCGCCCTGGATCGACGCGGTGTCGCGGTGGTCGCCGGCGACGTAGAGCCCGTCGCCCAGCCGTGCGGGGCGCCGCGCGCGGAGGGGTGGGAGCTGCGCGGGGAGCGCGTCATGGAGGTCGTCGCGTCGGAGCAGGCTCCACACGGAGGCATCCGTCGCCCAGATCTCGCCGAGGTGGCGGCGCACGTCCGCCTCCGCAGGTGCCGCAGCGGGGTCGGCGCGCGCGGCTGCCGGGAGCAGGTTCGTCGCCGCGACGAGGTGCATCCCGCTCGGTGCCGAGGCGGGGACGGTGTGCGAGAGCACGACCGCATTCACGATCGGACCGGCTCGGCGGCCGTCGACGGCGAGCATGGCGGACGCCGTGGGCGCCTCGGCGGCCGCGAACCACCAGGTCTGCAGCCCGCGCGTCTGCGGAGCCGGCACGTCGACGAGGCTCGCGACGGCCTCCGGGCCGACGGCGACGACGACGGCGGATGCCGCGACGCTCGA